>CAMBYJ010000218.1 GCA_945872015.1 Chitinophaga pinensis
AATGTCATACCTGCTGCACCGACAGATGTAAACGATAATGAACCCGTCATGTTAGGAGCAGTTTTAGGAGTAATTCGATAAACTCGTCGACTTCCATCGCTTGAAGAATTCAAATTGGTGATTGCTCCAACTGAATACGAATTATTAACCCATGCAGTTCCAGCGGTTGCTACTGCATTTGAAGAAGATGTAATTGCTGCAATTTGTCCTGCTGTATTTCCTGCCGACATCCCGATGACTGGACCGGTTGTAAATGTAGTTGCAACAGCCATTGCACCGTATTTTAATTCGATAATTCCCGTTGTTTCATAAAGCAATACTTGGTAGGTTCCATTTCCAGCTGATGCTGTAGCATAACTAGAATAATCCAATTTCATATTAGCCCACTCTACAACCAGGATTCTATTAGGTGCTGTACCAAATAATTTATAGTGAACCTTACTATTAACACTTGCCAAAGTTACCGTAGCTTGATCGCCACCAAAAGCAGCAATAACAGGTGCTGATGAAGTACCTAAACCTGTACCACCAGAAGAAACAGAGGTACCACCTAAACCCAATACTCCATTTGAATTTACCGAAAACTGAGTATACGGTTTACCCATCATCTGAAATGTAAAACCAATACTCGCAACGGAACTGGCCAAGTCATCATTACCGGCACCAATTAATGTTGTCGATCCTGTTGACATGTCTATTGCATTCCCATTCATATCGAGGGCTAATGACCCCGTTGCATTTGTAGCGTATGTATAGTTGGCTGTACTTTGACCATTAACATGCATGGATGCTACGACTCCAATTACAATTAGCGCCATAACTTTTATCCAACATTTAATATACATATTAGAAAAATTTGACAAGTAATTATCTTTTTTCATAAGGCATTATAATTTGTTAAGTTTACTAGATATATAATGGAATTTATTTAGCTTGATTTATAATTAAAAAAGCATATAAATAATCTATTTATATCTTTTTCCACAATCATTCTTAAACCGATTTCCTTTAGTCAAGTTAAAAGAAAAGTTAACACAACTTTAAGAGATTCTTAAATTAAAATTACAATTCGACATCATTAAAAACAAGCATTCTAAATTTAATTCACCCATCCAAAAAGGCGATTCGCCAAAAAACAATTGCATTTCCGATAAATTAGGGAATTAAACAAGGGCAGGCTCATTAACGCCATTGAATAAAAAATCACTGGATAGCTTTATTCAAAGTGGCCACTACGTTATTAATTTGAAAATTTGCTAATGTGGCGATTTATAGAAAGAGTAGCATTCATTTAAATGATTGAACCAATAAAGGCAAACCCGTAAAGCATCAACTTTCTGAAGTGACTTCTTTTTGCATCTTCACCCAGCTTAATAAAAATAATCCGACGAAGAATAAACATGATATTACCACAATGGAATTACGCATACTACCTGTGATGGCATTGATGTAGCCGAAAATAAATGTTCCTACTACTGTTCCTGTTTTATCACATACATCATAAAAACTAAAGTACGAGGCATGATCTTTTGTTTCAGGCAATAGCTTCGAATACGTTGAACGTGATAACGACTGTATTCCGCCCATAACCATTCCAACACAACCAGCTAAAACAATAAAATACGTCTGCTCATTAAAACCATATTTCTTATCGCAGAAGTAAGCAGCGACACTTAAAATTGTCCAGCAAATAATTGATATACGAAGCGCAATAATATTCCCGAACTTTTCTGATAATTTACTGAACAAAAACGCTCCTGGTACAGCAACAAATTGAATAATTAAAATCACTGCAATTAATACTTCAGAACTTAACTTCAATTCGCTTTTACCAAACAACGTTGCAACATACATAACTGTTTGCGTTGCCATATTGTAGAAAAAGAAGGAAAGCAAAAATCGCTTTAATCGCGGTGTATGTTTTAACTCGCTCCAAACTTTCTTTAACTCCTTATAACCTTTCGATAATAATTGGTTTTGGTTTTTATGCAAAGAAGGCAACTCAGGAACATTTTTAAAAGTAACTTGAGCAAATCCGAACCACCATACACCAACTAATAAAAACGATAGACGCGTAGCATTGCCAGCAGAGATATTTCCGTACCACTGTGGAAACATCACCATCGTCAAACAAAAAATCAATAACAAAGAACTACCAAAGTAGCCCATTGCAAATCCTTGTGCAGAGACTTTATCCTGATCAACAGGCGCTGCTATTTCAGGCAAGAATGCATTGTAAAAAACAATACTACCTGCAAATCCAATAGCAGCCAGCATCGAACAAAAGACACCAATGTAAATCGTTTCAACACCAGTAAAAAAATACATCATCGAACAAGAGACAGCTCCCATCGTGCTAAAAAAGAACATGAACTTTTTCTTCTTCCCACTATAGTCGGCCATGGATGATAATAACGGCGACAATAAAGTAATGACTAAAAACGCAGCTGATATCGCATAGGTCTGTAATGAATCACTGTTAAACGAATGCCCTAAAAATGTCACATCATTATTTCCATCTTTCGTTGCTATATCATTGAAATAAATCGGAAACAAGGTACTTGTAATAACTAGCGAGTAAGCAGAGTTCGCCCAATCATACATTGCCCATGAGCGCAATACTTTTTTTGGTGCAGTGATTATTGATTGATGGTTCATTAGCAATTTATTGTTGTCGAGCGAATGTAATAAATAATGCGCAAAAAAAATCCTGACAGAACCTGCCAGGATTTTCTTTATGAATACTTAACAATTAAGCAATCTGCGAACGAATGATGTTTAATGCACCACCCGCTTTGAACCACTCAATCTGGTTTTCGTTGTAAGTATGATTCACTGTGATTTCTTCTGAACTTCCATCACTATGATTTAACACTAATGTTAAAGGCGTGTTCGGAGCGAAGCTTGTCAATCCAACAATGTCAATCATATCGTCTTCACGGATTTTATCATAGTCAGCAGGATTAGCAAATGTTAAAGCTAGCATACCTTGCTTCTTCAAGTTTGTTTCGTGGATACGTGCAAATGATTTTACTAAAACTGCATTCACACCTAAGAAACGAGGCTCCATAGCAGCGTGCTCACGACTTGATCCTTCTCCGTAGTTTTCATCACCCACTACTATTGAACCAACACCAGCAGCTTTGTATGCACGTTGTACGGCAGGTACTTCACCATACTCACCTGTAATACCATTCTTCACGTTGTTTGCTTTCTCGTTGTAGAAATTGATAGCACCCGTTAACATGTTGTTACTGATGTTATCTAAATGTCCGCGGTATTTTAACCACTTACCAGCAGGAGAAATATGATCGGTTGTACATTTTCCTTTTGCCTTGATTAATAAACGTAATCCTTTGTAGTCAGTGCCATTCCAAGAAGCGAATGCATCTAATAATTGCAAACGATCGCTGGTAACACTTACTTCTACTTTTACATTTGAACCATCAGCAGCCGGAGCCTGATATCCTGCATCTTCAACAGCAAATCCTTTTGTCGGTAATTCATCTCCGTTAGGAACATCTAATTTCACCTGAACGCCATCAGCGTTTGTTAATGTATCTGTTAAAGGATTAAATCCTAAGTCGCCAGCTAATGCTAAAGCTGTTGTAATTTCAGGAGATGCAACGAATGCATAGGTATTAGGATTGCTATCCTGACGAGCTTTAAAGTTGCGGTTGAACGAGTGAATGATTGTATTCTTCTCTTGCTTCTCTGCTCCTACCCTTGCCCACATACCGATACAAGGACCGCAAGCATTAGAGAACACCTTTGCACCAATCTGATTAAACGTATTGATGAATCCATCTCTATCGATTGTATAACGTACTAACTCAGATCCTGGAGTAATTGTAAACTCTGCTTTAGGTGTGATTTTTTTGTCGACAGCCTGTTGCGCTAATGAAGCAGCACGACTAATATCTTCGTAAGAAGAGTTAGTACAAGAACCAATCAAACCAACTTCAACTTTCATTGGCCATCCGTTAGCAGCAGCTG
>CAMBYJ010000219.1 GCA_945872015.1 Chitinophaga pinensis
CCGCCTTTATTATTAAGTAAAACTAATTCACCAGCAGCTGTTCTTTTCGGATCATCATATCGACTGAATTCGCAGGTTGCTGTAATGAACGCGGGCATCGAATTAAGATTCGACCAGCTATTAATCATATCAATATTTAAAATTGCTTCTGATGACCATCCCAACTCTCCTCCATGTCCTGTGTAATTAATCAAGAAAGCCCCTTTTTCAATTCGTTTATTGATCGCTTCTTTAACGTCTGGATATCGTTGGCCTCCTGGTGTCGACTCTTGCTCATAAGCATCACTAACAATTTTATCAATATTATATACTCGGTTATTAGCTGAAACAGTTGATGCAATTCTTTCACTTTGACGGAAATGTAAATTCCTATCCTGGTCATCAGCAACAAAGCAAAGCACATTGCGCCAGTCGCCAAATCGCGATGATGAATTAGAGGCGCAAGAGGCCACTGAACTGGTATTGCCTGGGGTTTCGTAGGTGATTATTTTATCTACCATTAATCGGGCATCTGTAATATCTCTTACTGGAATTCTGCCAATTCCTACATCTATTAATTCTGCTCCTGTTAACGTACCTTCATTAACATCAAGCATTCCAAAAAAGTCATCCGATGTATAAGAGCCAATCAATGAAATAGAATTTTCCGACTGAAAAGTGGTAATAAAATTAGTGTTGCCGCCAATCCTGTTTTTTGGATCATAAGAACCATCACCAAATAAAAGAACATATTTTGGAGGTGTTCCTAAAGTAACAGATCGATCGTAAAACATTTTTACAAAATCGCGTATTGCTGAAACATCTTGGGAGCCTGAGCTAAACTCATTGAATATTTCATCAGTCGAGACAACTATCACTTTCATGCCGTCGTTTGTCCTTCTGAAATTAGCTAACCGCTCAGCTTCCGAAAGGAAATCTACATTGGTAATAATCAAAAAGTCGCTTTGTGGTAAAGCATGTAAATTTTGATTTTTAACGCTTCCAACAAATGTTGGAGTTTTATAATTATCGCTGAAAATGAAATAGTTTTTTACAACGTTTAATTGAGTATTCGAATGAAATATAGCCGTTGAATTATTTAAATCGTATTGTTGGTTGGAAGCATTGGTTGCATCAGTAACATCCCAAATTTTTTCGCCATTTATGTTTGCAATTGCAAACTGACTAATAGAGTTTTGATTAATGGAATCAACATCTCTGAAAGGCATGTTGTTGCCAGTGAAAGTTAGTTTTCGAATAGCGTTTAATTCGATATAGTCAATCCAGCCGGTAGAAGATGAATTGTAAGGAGTGTAGATATAATTTAAACTGATATTATCATTGTTTGCAGTAAATGAAGTGGCAGCTGTATTTGCTCGTGCAAAATCATCGGTGTAGTTGGTTCCAACGTTTGATATCGACTGATTTAAAACAGTAGCTCCATTATAATTAATAGAAAATTTACTAGAGCTAAAAATATTGGTGGATGTTCTTGAAATAACAGCTGATGTTAGTTTGACACTCCCAGGCTGTAGGTTCGGAAAGTTAAAATCAAATGTTTGATTGATGTCAACATCAAATGCATCTCCATACCACTTGCGTCCCGATTTAATAAAATTGAATTCGTCCTTTTCATGAAATAAAAAATCGACAAACTGATTAACAGTTCTTGTTGGCGGCGTTCCTGTTAAGGATGGAATATTTTGGATACGCTTGCCATTTCCATTGTTATTAATGGTTACGAAATAGTAGGTAGAATCGCTAAATAGATTTTTCTTATGTGTAAATTTTTTCTCTGTGCTGTTCCATTTCCAAGTGTTTTGCTCTGTGCCGTAGAACAGAAAATAGTCGCCATTGTTGAACAATCCATTATTGTCGTTATCAAACATCTGAATCGCATTTTCCTGCAAATCATCGTATCGAAAATCATTGTTGGATAGTGGTAACATTCCGCCTCCATTACCAAATAGTTTTAAATCGTTAAGGTTGACGTCATTTGATAACAGGCCGCTTTTTTGTAAGAAGCTATAATCGACTTTGTAAATTCCATTCTCTGCAACTGAAATTTTTATCCAGTCTCCATTAGCAAGCACAGAATTACTTGCTGTAGTAGTTGTCCTGCGATTGTAACTACTATTATTTTTTTGAATTTTAATTGACAAGGAGTCAAGTTTTTCATAGCCTCCATTTGCACTCTTTCTGAAAGGGATAATCGTTAGAACAGTATATGGTTGACCTTTTGAAATACCGGGCTGACTGGTAATTGTTTTATTGAAGTCGAGATTCAAGGATTCGATAAGTACATTTTCTGAATTGCTGCATTGGGAATAAAAATCGCTGACTAATGTAAACTGACAATTTCCCTCAATCACTTTTTGTAAGTAGGGGTAATGAAGTTCGTCTTTAGAATAATTACAATTGGAACAATTGAGAATAGCCTTTTCAGAGGCAAATTCAATGGGAGTAATCCAATTTGGACTAATGGTAATTGTTTGTCCAGCTCCCAAATACCAAAGGCAACTTAAAATAATCACTAATACAAATCTGGATGATATTGCTTTTTGCATCTTGTTCTTTTCAATGGTCCAAAGACCCTTTTTTTATTTTTTTTTGTAAAATAAGTGAATTCAAAGAAGAAAAATTAAATTTGTGGGATTGATGTATAACTTAATTTGCATCTTTGAAGTATAAATGAGGAGTTTTAACGGAATCGATTTTGAGTTTATTGCAATTAAATTTCAGAATTTTGTAACAAAATCAAATAATGCCGTATAAGTTCCCCGAAGTCAAAAGTAAATCATTATGATAAAGAGATTATTATTGGGATTATTATTATTTGCTGGCCTTACAGCTTCTGCCCAAGACCCTCAGTTTACGCAGTTTTACGCGAACCCAATGTATTTAAATCCTGCCTTTGCAGGTTCAGCACGATGTCCACGTGTAGCTATTAATTATAGAAATCAATGGCCTGCACTTAGGAAAACGTATATTACAACTTCTGCGTCATATGACCAGCATTTTGACATGCTAAACGGCGGGGTAGGTCTTATGGTGATGAATGACAAGGCGGGTGAAGGTACAATTGCTACAACTAACATTAGTGGAGTTTATGCTTATCAGTTAAATCTGAACAGAAAAGTTTCAATGCGTTTTGGATTACAAGGAACGTATGTACAAAAAAGTTTGGATTGGGATAAGCTAACTTTTGGAGATATGATCGATCCTCGATATGGTTTTGTTTATGAAACACAAGAGGTTAGACCGAATGAGTCTCGCTCATTTATGGATTTCTCCAGCGGAATGATTATTTATTCTAGTAAAGTTTACGGAGGGTTGGCAGTTCATCACATGACTCAACCTGATGAAGCGTTTATTGTAAAAGGTTCAAGTAAATTACCGATGAAAGTTACTGCTCATGTTGGCGCTTTATTACCTGTAGGTGAAAGTGCTGGGAGAGGTTATAGAGGAAACGTAAACAAGGATGAAGGTACATTTATATCACCTAATTTATTATTTCAACAACAAGGTTCTTTCAATCAGTTAAACGTAGGTATGTATATCTTACATTCACCAATTGTGGGTGGTTTATGGTACCGTGGTAATTTTGGGAAGGATAATTTTATTTCAAGCGATTCATTTATCGCATTAATTGGTCTTCAAAAAGGCATGTTTAAATTTGGTTATAGTTATGACGTAACTGTTTCATCTTTAAGTAATTCAACTGGGGGGTCGCATGAGCTTAGTTTAGGGTTACAATTTGAGTGTAAACCTAAAAAGAAAAGATTCCGCGCAATAAGTTGCCCTAGTTTTTAGTTTATTTACCATATTTGCGAATTCAAAGCTTCAAAACACATGAATATGAAAAGCCATTTGCTTCCAATCGCGGCTGTAGGAATGATGATTATGTCCTCTTGCAACAGCTATGAAAAGTCTGGTGCAACCAGTTGGAACCACAACGATGAGAAAAACGGGGGATTTGAGTCTG
>CAMBYJ010000220.1 GCA_945872015.1 Chitinophaga pinensis
TGATGGTAAGAATTGCGTTTGGTGTTTTATGGTACGAATTAGCGATATCAATGCTACTATTAATCGTAGGATTTGTTCTAACTACGTACCTTGCAGGAAGAATTTACCGCATTGGAATATTGATGTATGGAAAAAAGCCAACCTATAAAGAAATTAAGAAGTGGATCTTCTATAAAGACTAATGACTAAAAAAATAGCCGTTATTGATTGCGGAACGAATACTTTTAATTTGCTTATTGCATCCAATAATAAGAATGGACTAAAAATTCATGTCAAAAAGAAAAGAGTTGTAAAGCTAGCGCAGGATTTCAGCAATAAATTAATTAGCGATAAAGCAACTATGCGGGCATTAAATGCTATGCATTATTATAAAGGACTAATTAATGATGCTAAAATTTCATCTAGCACTGTTTATTGTGTTGGCACATCCGCAATAAGAGAAGCAAAAAATCAAATTGATTTCATTCGCGAAGTTTATTTAGCGACAAAAATCAAAATACAACCGATTAGCGGACTTCAAGAAGCAACGTATATCCTTAAAGGAATATTAGAGGAACAAATTTTTTCGGATGATTGTGTTCTAATTATGGATATTGGTGGCGGAAGCGTAGAATTTATCATATCAAAAGAAAGAAAAATCGTTTGGAAGAAGAGCTTTCCAATAGGCGCAGCAAAGATTTTAAATCGAATTCAGCCACATTTTCCATTTAATACTGAAGATGTAAAGGCTATTTCCAATTTATTTGATTCGGAATTAATCGAACTGATCTCAGCAATTGAAAAATATCAACCTCATTTATTAATTGGATCCAGTGGATCGTTCGATAGTTTAATATCTATACGCAACAAACTATTTTTAAAAGATGGCATTGAGGAACAAAATAATCATCTAAAGGTGAGCACCTTTCACTTAATTTTTAAAGAGCTTATCAAAAAGGACTACCCGGCCCTACTAAAAACACCTGGACTTTTAAGAATGAGAGCAAAAATGATTGTCCCATCGATTATGCTTATTAAATTTGTTCTTCAGAAAATGGGAAAGACGGAAATTATTGTTTCCAAGAATTCATTAAAGGAAGGACTCGCATTTTCAATACTAACTAAAAAGTAATATGGCTAAGATTTTAATAATTGACGATGAACGAAGTATTCGAAATAGCTTAAGAGAAATTCTTGAATATGAAGGATATGAGGTGAAAGATGCAAGCGATGGTGTTGAAGGATTTAAAATAGCTTCCGAAGAAAAATTCGATATTATTTTATCGGATATTAAGATGCCGAAAATGGATGGACTTGAACTTCTTGAAAAATTAAAAGAATCAGGAGTTGACAGTCAGATAATTATGATATCAGGCCATGGAACGATTGAAACTGCTGTAGAAGCTATTCGCAATGGAGCTTTTGATTTTATTGCAAAGCCATTGGACTTAAATCGTGTTTTGATAACCTTAAAAAATGCGCTGACCAATTCTACTTTAGTAAAAGAAACGACTATTCTTAAAAAGAAAGTTCTTAGAAGTAATGAAATTGTTGGCGAGTCAGACGCTATTAATAATATTAAGTCACTAATTGAAAAAGTAGCGCCTACGGATGCGCGCGTGCTGATAACAGGAGAAAATGGAACTGGTAAAGAACTAGTTGCAAGAATGATTCATGATTTGAGTCCACGAAATGTTAAACCGATTGTTGAAGTTAATTGTGCTGCAATTCCTTCGGAGTTAATTGAAAGTGAGTTGTTCGGACATGAAAAAGGCGCGTTTACGTCTGCAATTAAACAGCGAATCGGGAAATTTGAACAAGCGCACGAAGGAACTTTATTTTTAGATGAGATTGGAGATATGAGTCCTTCTACTCAAGCAAAAGTATTGAGAGCATTACAAGAAAATAAAATAACCCGTGTTGGAGGAGAAAAAGAAATTTCTGTCAACGTTAGAGTTATTGCTGCAACAAATAAAAACCTTACTGAAGAAATTGAAAAAGGAAATTTTCGCGAAGACTTATACCATCGGCTCAGCGTTATTTTAATTAAGGTTCCAACTTTAAACGAAAGAGCGACCGATATTCCACTCATTGCAGAACATTTTATGAAATCAATCTGTGCTGAGCATCGTATTCAGGTGAAAACTTTTTCAAAAGATGCTCTGGCTGCTTTAAAAGCAATTAAGTGGACAGGCAATATTCGGGAATTGCGAAATGTAGTCGAACGCTTAATTATTTTATGTGGTAATGAAATAACAGAGAAAGATGTAAAATTATTCGCAAGCAAATAAACTATTCTGGTTTTTTACAACACGCATTTAGTTTTTCATACGCCTTAGGATCAGCTAGTAAAGAATCTGCATCGTATCCAAGCTTCGTTATTGCTAGCTGAATATTTCTAACTGTTGTTTTTGCTTCATCATATTTCACATTAACGATATGTGATTTAACATCGAAGGAAACTTTTTTCACTCCTTTTTCGAATCGAAGATTTTTTTCAAGCGTTTCTTTACAATGTTCGCATTGACCACTGGTTTTAATTTGAGCATCTTTGATTTGAGCTTTAAGTCCCGTAAAGGATATCAGCATTATAGCGATAAGACTAATTATTTTTTTCATGATTATTTGATTTTAGTTTTGAAATTTCATTCTGAACCCGATATACCCCTTGGCGCCCATAACGGGTCCGTATATACGCGTTGCATCAAATTGGTTACTGAAAGGGTTTTCTGGATTTATAATTGGATTTCTTTGCATAGTGTTCAATAAATTTTCTCCACCGATGTACAACTCCCATTTTCTAAACTGCTTTGTAATTTGCGCTTGTAATAAGAGAATGGAAGGAGATTGTTCTAATTGCACTTCATTACTGATAACACCTGCTTTAGAAGGTAGTGTTTTTGAACTTTCCCATTGTAAGGTAGCATCAAAACGCCAGATTTCATTTTCTGTTGTATATCCTGCATTAGCAAGTAATTTATAAGGTGCTACTAATGGTTTCTGTACTGATTTAATTGCAAGGTAATCGCTGATAACATAATCGTATTTCCCTGAAAGTTTTAATTCGAGATTATTTTCGAAAACATTCGACAATGTTATTTGAGAACTCATTGCGGTTGATTGACCTCTGAGATTATAATAATAGATGGCCTCATTTGATGAATACTGATCTGTTACAACTTGATTTACAAAGTAAGTATAATAAACATCAGCCGCAATGGTATACCGCCCCTTCGCATACTCGTTCTTATGTGTATAGTTGAAGCCTCCATTCCAGGCATTTTCCATGTTTAATTTCTCGAGCACTACTAATTGTTTTCCATTTAGCATCACGCTTAAATTATCTGTCAAGTAATTAGGAGATCTTCTACCCTGCCCTACTGAAAAGCGAATGACCGATTTTTCATTCATATTATAACGTACATTAATACGAGGAGTAACAAAAAATCCAAATAATGAATGATTATCAGCACGCAAGCCCGCTATTAATCCGAATTTTTCATTGAACGATTCATAAGAATATTCCGAGTAAATACCAGGAGCATTTTCTATGCGATTTTGTTCAATCCCATCAAATTGTTGTTGCCAAACATCTGATTTAAAATCGACTCCTAACTTATATTTATGTTGTGTGATGCCAATAATATTCAGATAACTCACATTAAAATAGCCTGAATACTGATTCGCATTCAAAATTCGTTTTCCGAAATACGATTGATGATCGTGAAAAGTATTGCTAGCCTGAATTCCGATTGACTTCCATGGTTTTTCAGGAAACATCCATCCTGATTTCATAATTGCTTCAACACGATTTGTTTTAACTTGAAACCCGTAGTGATTAAACGTTTGCAAATCGATATTTTCATCAAATGCTTTTTGTCCTCCACTACGCACTTCACTAAGCGCCTTTAAAATTAATTGTCCTTCGTAATTATTCCCTTTTCGAAAATCGAAGTGATTGTAAATATTAAACAATTGCAAT
>CAMBYJ010000221.1 GCA_945872015.1 Chitinophaga pinensis
TAGTACTTTTCTGATAATAGTATCTGAAGTGGTATCAGTTGGTGTAGTTCCATTATTGATTCCATAAGGTCCTTCAATTTTATCGCATCCGAAGAAAAGGAAACCTAAAATACCTAATGTGCAAAGAGTAAATAATTTAATATGTTTCATGATTATTAAAATCTGCTTGTTACTGTTACATTGAATCCGTTGCTTGCTGGTACAAATCTGCAAACTCCACCAACACATAATAGTCCTGCTCTTTGACGCGCGTATCCTAAACCAATTCTAGTGGGTCCTTTAGTATAGACCATACTAGCATTATAATAATGAATTCGCTCTTCTTTTTTATAATTGCCATAATTCCATTCATCAAATAAAGTTATAATCCACTTTGGCGACACACTATATTCAACTAAAAGCATTGCCCAATTGTTCTTGTCTTCTATTGTTTGCAAATGCTGCAATTCAGTCCTGATGCTATGTTTAGAATCGAATTTATGCAAATATTCGACAACTGCAATATGGGATGTTACTTGCTTTTCTCCTATCTTGCCTTCAATAACATTTTTGTCATATATCTGATAGATATAGGTCAAAATTATCTTGTCGCTTTTTGATAATTTTTTCGTTAACTCAAAATTGACATCCTGATAATAGCGATTATCGCCAAGCCCCAAAAATTTTGATGTATATCCTAGTGTGTCGTTGCTTAATGGTGTGCGTTGAATGTCATTTACAGCGGATGCCGACAAACTTAGTTTAGTTCCGTACTTCCCACCCAAGGCACTTTCGGGTTTGCAATTAACATAGATTTCACCCGCTGCTCCCATTTCGCCGTTTGGCTGAGTTGCAAAAGGATATAAAGTACTTAATCGATATGTTAATTGTTTATTGATTGCTGGAAGATAATTAATGAACAAACTATTTCCTGTTGCTCCACGATCTGAACGATAGTTCATATTGTCTACTCTTTTACCCGATACTTGTGCGCCAAATCCTTTTTTAGCATAATTAATATTTAATAAAAGGGATTCTCCATTTTTATAAATGAAATTGTTTACAATAGATGGGTCGTTTATCTTACTTGCATATTCTGCATTTATTAGCCAATTACCATAAATTAAATTAGTTCTGAAAGCATAAGAGCCTACATTTTCAGGAAGTATTCTCGTCGGACTATTATCTTTTTGATATTTACTTACAAAGCTACCACCAACGCCTAACCGAAGTTTCTTGCTGGCCCATGAGTCAAATACATCATTAAGTTGAATGTCTCCATCAAAGCCTCTTACAATGCCAGGACCTTTAGCAAAGAAATTACGTTGTTCAGCTACAAATCCTTTCAGTACAATTCCTTTGTAAAGGTTATACTTTATGTGTAATCCGTCCATTGCATTATCCACTCCCAATGCCCGCTCTTCATAACTTCGGAAAATTAATCCATTCCCAAACTGATCATAAAAGTTACCTACAATAATGGTGATTTCATCTTTAGTAAATTGAGCAAAACGGTATGTAATACCACTGCCTCGGTAGTTTGGATCGAAGCCTTGTAAAGCATTTAAGTAGCTTTCGTAACGAAGGCCTGCTTTAAAATTTCCCGATTCATAATTAAGGTTAAAGAAACCATTGCTTAATAATTTTTCTGGGACATCTGGTGCTAGGATAGCGCTATCCGGCCGATAATATTGAGAGTTGACTTCAAAATTACCTGTAATGTTTGACATGACGTTTGATTGCTGAGCGCGTAAATTTTGCGTGGTTGCTACGAACGCCATACACATAACTGTAATTCGTAATAGTGTATTCATTTTGGTTAATTGAGGTGCAAAAATAAAAACGGGAACCTAACTATTGTTAAGTTCCCGAATTTATTTAATTTAAAGTAATTATTTACCCGAATGTTTTTTTATTTCTTCGAATAGATTGTCTTCATCTCCAGCTGAGTAATTATTATGCTGTGCAACTAGTTTTCCATTTCCATCAAACAAAAATGTATGAGGAACAGAATTAACGTTCATCGCTCTTTTGAAATCTCCATTGGGGTCCAATAGAATGGTGTAATCCCAACCTTTACCTGCTACATAGGGTGCAACTCGGCTCATTGAACGACTATCATCAATAGATACAGCGAAAACCTTTACTCCAGTCTCTTCTTTCCATTGTGTATAGTTCTCATTAATTGCATCTAGCTCAGCAACGCATGGTTTACACCATGTTGCCCAAAAATCAATAATGAATGGCTTCCCATCATTCGTTATGTCGGCAGTATTGAAATCTTTGCCTTCCAATGTTTTAACGATGGTATGCCCTACATCCGTTTTTGTAGATGTAGATTGTGCAATAGATAAATTACTGATTAACGTTACTGTTACTAAGACTAATAGCTTTCTCATAATGGGTATTTAAACAAAGGGACTCCGAAGAGTCCCTTTTAAAACGAGATTATTTCTCTAAAATTACTTTTTTAACAATTTTTTGTCCTGGTGTTTCAATGTTGATTAAATATGATCCATTTTCTAAAGTAGAAAGGTCAACATTTAAAGTACCATTGTTAGCAACATTTTCTTCTCTAGAAATTGTTTTACCAGCCATATCAGTAACTACAAGTGTGAATGAAGTAACATTTAATTTATTTAATGTCAAGCTTACATTGCCAGCAGATGGGATTGGGAATACACTGATAGTTTCTGTTACAGCGTTTTCACCTACACCTACGTTTTGCGTGATGTTGATATCGTCGATATATCCGTTATTTCCATAACCGCTTAGTGCTGAAAACTTAGCAACGATGTTACTCTGACCTAATAAAGAGTTAAGGTCAACAGTTTCTTGTCTCCAATCTGTTGCAGAAGCCGACACTGGTGTCCAAGCATTTGTTTGAGCTACAGTGTTAGTAGTCAAACCTGTATTGTCAGTCTTAGCCCAAAGAATATTCCATGATGAACCACAATCTGTAGTAGCTAAAAAGTCTAACTGATCATTGTATGCTGCGCTATATCTTGCCTTAGCAACATAGAAAGTTAAGAATGCATTGTTTGCACCAACTAAAGAGAATTGAGGTAGGTATAAATCATCAATTTGTCCACCTGTACTATTGTAAAAATCGATTTTTGCAGAACCGTTAGCTCCTGTTGCACCAGCAGCAACACGTGACCAAGTAAAGCCTGCATCTGGATTATATCTTGCCCAACCTGCAGGAGGGAATGAACCAGTTGTAAAACCTTGAATAATTGGAGTTGCAATAGGTGCTGCTGCAATTAAAACAGGGGTAACTTTTGAATCATTAAATACATCTTGATCTGTACTACCATTAGGGTTTGAAGTTGCAGTGGTGATAGTATGAGATCCTGCTGCAATAGTTAATGAAGGTAATGTGATTAAACTTGAACCACCAGAAGGGATATTTCCTGTCCAGCTATAAGTTTGGTTAGCTCCAGCATCAACTTTATAAAGAATATCTAAAGATGTTAAATCTACAATTCCGTAGTTGTATACATTAACAGATGGAGTAACAATTGAATCACAATTTAAATAATTAACCTGAGCAGAAGTGATACCAGCGTCATTCTGAATTAAAGTACGGCTGTATCCTGCTTGATGAACTTCTTTCGTTGCATTATTTTGTACAAATCCAACTGCTGCTATTTGAACCTGGTTGTAAACGTTTGCCATTGTCCATGAGAAGTTATAAACTACCGAATCACCCTGAACCATTGTAGAAGGTAAAGCAGTTCCTGCAGCATTTGGTAACATTTTTTTCATAACACCTTCAAAATGCTTTTCTCCGTTTGATCCTGGAGCCGCAGGGAAATATATATTTCGCTCAATAATTGCAAAACGAGCAAACAATCCAGCAGGTGAAACGCTACCAGTCATTTTAACAACAGCTGTAACATCTACTGATGTGCCATTGATGGCATGAGATATACTGATTGTAAATGGAGATGTTACCCCATAACGGTTGCTGAT
>CAMBYJ010000222.1 GCA_945872015.1 Chitinophaga pinensis
ATAACCTAGACACAATTGGACTTATCAACGTTGTGAAATATCACGATGACTTTACAAAATATGTTTTCTTCAAAATTATCTAGAAAAGAAATATGATAAATTGAATAATTTACCAAGTGAACAATTTGAATTTTTAAATGAGAAAACAAAGGTTAAAATAACAAATAGAAACATTGAATTAAACAAAGATTCATCAAGCTATAAATGGAAAATTACTGGAGAAAATTGGGAAATTTCATTAGATGGCAGTATTTTTAGTTATTACAATAATCCACCATTAATAAATAGTAATGATAAAGTTTTATATGTAACTGTTTTTAATGAGGATTTTGCTTCTTGTCCAGGTTATGGACAAGATACTTTCCCTATTACATACGCTATTAATATTAAAAAAGGGAAAATCATTTGGAAACAAGAAATAAGGGATAAAAATTAAAGCCCAGTTTATGGGCTTTTTTTTATAACTATTTTTTAGTTAGTTCGTAATTATTTGATTTTAAATCGATTTAAGAAAGTGATTTGTATCGAAATATCTTTTAAATAATTTGTATTAACAAAAAAAAAAAATATTTTTGGCGCGAAATTTTATAATTAAAATGAAATCGATGAAAAAATTATTACTAATTAAATTATTTTTTATTTTCTTTTTTTCGGGTTTGGCACAAAACCAGAATTCACTTTATTTTGATGGTACTAATGACAAAGTCGATCTACCTGCTGGTACTCATGCTAACATGACAACTAACGGAACACTCGAAGCATGGATCAAGACTTCGGCTAACAACTCTGATTACAGAGGAATAGTAGTACGTTCAAGTTATTATGGTTTATTCTTAATAAATAATAAATTAAGCACCTATGTTTGGGGAGGCGGATCGCCAGGTCCAATATCATATAACGATGTTTCTTTAAATAATGGTGCATGGCATCATGTAGCACTTAGCTTTCAAGTGGGTGTTACTAATGGTACGCAGATGTATCTTGACGGTCAACCTGTTGGTCCTGCAATAACACTGACAACTCTTTCCGCTACTAACAATTTCCAAATTGGATGTAACACAAATGTTCAATTCTTTAATGGACAAATTGATAACGTTAAAATATACAGTCGCTCTTTAGCAGCCTCTGAGATTTATGACAGTTATAGATGCTTTCCTGTAAACAACTCTGGATTAGATGAATCATACAAGTTCAATCAAGGAGTCACAGCAGGAAACAATTCCACATTAACTTCTTTGATCAGTCAAACAGGATTGAATAATGGTACACTTTCTAATTTCGCACTTACCGGATCTGTTTCCAATTGGGTAACAGGCTTTATCTGCTGTTTTACAAGCGAAGAAATTATAGGTAGAACCCAATACTGCATTGGTGAAACATTGAATTTGAATGCCGAACACACTGTCGATGCCGGACAAACAATCACTTCTTATCAATGGAAAAAAGATGGTGTTAATATTGTCAATGGTGGGGATATTTCCGGAGCAAATTCTGCAAATTTGCAAATAGCCAACATTGTTCTAGGAGATCTCGGTTTATACAGCGTAGAAGTAACAGCAACTTGTGGTGTCAGTTCATCTGCAGTTAATGTTACACAATCAACCGGAAGTATTAATATCAGTAATCTCAAGGCTCACTATCCTTTGAATAATTCCACCAGTGATGTTAGTGGTAATAATTACAGCGGTAATCCCTATGGTGGTTTATCAAGCACAGCCAATAGGTTTGGACAAGCAAATTCAGCCTATTCATTTGATGGGTTATCATCAGAGGTAAGAATAGCAGCTCCAAACGGACAAACTATTTTGGGTAATGGTCAAAACAAATCAATTTCACTATATTTCAAACGAAAATCTAGTTCAAGCAAAGGTATGCTTTTGAGCTATCAAGATGCAACTCCAGTAAGTTGGAATCCATTAGCATACATAGGCAGCGATGGTATTCTGCGGGGTTGGATGTATCAAGGTGGCACTGCACCTTGGTCTTCAGGCATTACCATCGATACAAATTGGCATCACCTCACAATGTTGTATACTACCAATGTTCAAACGATTTATTTAGACGGTAGTCAAGTGGCTACTTTGAGCGGGAACATTGCCTCAGGTTCTTCGAATATCATAAAAATTGGAACTGGATATGCCAATACCACTATTCCAGGTATTACCACAACCGGAAATCAGCCATTTGATGGGCTAATAGATGAGGTTCGTTTTTATAATTCGGTACTTTCACTCACTGATATTAACATTTTAAAAAATAGTCCATTTTTAATCACGAATCAACCCCAGGCATTAGGATGTATTCAAATTGGATCTACTGCATCAATCTCTATTTCTGTTTCTGGTTCTGTGACTTACCAATGGCAAAAAAATGGGGTAAATATTGCTGGAGCCACTTTAAGCACCTACAATATCAGCAATTTTCAACAAAGCGATTTCGGGTTATACCGTTGCGTTGTGACTGCTATATGCGACAATACAATTTCATCAATAAGTAACGAAGTATATATGGGGATTCCAGTTGCTACCCCACAACCTTCTAGAGTTTACAACTTCGATAATAATAATGAAGATCATTTGTTAAGGGGTGCGTATCATGGTGTTTTGAATCAAACTTCGAACACACCGGCATCATTCAGCTCAGATAGATTTGGAGTTGCCAATTCATCCCATTATAAAGGTAATTGGTCTTCAATCAGCCTCAATAAATCACTTAATTTACCAAACATGACCATTTCAATGTGGGTAAATTTGAGCAACGCAACAGGTACTCATGTATTTTTGGCGCCAACTACCAATACGCTACCTTATCACTTATTCGCTGAAAATAGACAATTAAAAATTCGTCCCTCTTCAGGTATTTCAAACGACATTATTATACCTTACTTTTTACCAGCAACAGGTTGGGTTCAAATGACAATGGTATATCAGGATAACAAGAATTTACTATATATTAATGGACAACATATTTTTACAACAAACACTGGAGTAAATCTATCTACAACACCTATTGGAACCTTAGCTGGTCTAACGGGAGGAGCAGTTACTGCTCGATATTTATTGGATGATGTCTATGTGTTCGAAAAATCACTTACTTCAGCAGAGGTACAAGGACTTTATGCAGGTGGTGAAAAGGCACCTTATTTTTACATTGAACCTATAAATGATTTGGTATGTGAATCCAATGCTATTCGCTTCAATTTCAAATCTGCAATTTCAGGTACAGTGGTTTCTATTCAAAAAAACGGCGTAGATCTGCCAGCAGGTGGCAATGTCACGATAACAGATACATCTGTTGTAATTTCCAATCCAACTGCCTCAGATTTCACCAATTATACTATTACTTTAAAGAATGGATGTGGTTCTGTTTCTAAAACATTACAGGCCGTTCAGCCTACAACCGGTTTTGAATCACAAGGATTAATTCGTTTTTTTCCGTTCAACAATAGTTTAAATGATGCACTAGGAGGAGTCGCCTTATCAATTGCAGGTGGTATAAATTATACTTCTGACCGATTCGGTAATGCTAACTCTTCATATCTACAATACAATGGTAGTAGCCTATTACTTCCAACAGCAGCAGTGATTAATAATTCTCCATTTACTGTAAACTTTTGGGTAAATAGTTATCCATCCAATACTAGCTATCAGTTGTTTTCATCTGGTTCCCCAACCTCTGTAGGACTTAGTGCTCAAAATCAATACTTAGGATTTTCGTTAGGGAATAATAACGTAGGCTACAAACAATATAATGTATTTACTGGAGGATGGCGTATGTTAACACTTTCATTTGATGGTCAAATCGTTAAAATTTATAGTGACGAAAAGTTGATATCGATTCACAGACCTCAGAATGCAACAACTTATTTACATACATTTATTGATCAGATTCAATCTCAGATAGATGACATACGTATATATAATCGAGTTTTGGCAGATGAGGAAGTTCGCGG
>CAMBYJ010000223.1 GCA_945872015.1 Chitinophaga pinensis
ATAAATCCTGCATTATTAGACGAAGCTTTTTTTAGTTTGAAGCTGATAGAATGCTGCATTGGATTAAAAGATAATGGCGATTTTTATTTGATTGGCATGAATGATTTCCGACCAGAGATTTTATCATTTATTCCTCCTGAAGATGGCACTGTCAGCAAAAAAATTATTCGCCGTATTGGGGATCAGAAATTAGCCTTGTATAAGACTCCGACTTTGCAATGAAAATAAAAATAATCTGAATGAAGGATATTTGATTGGTCAGAAGCAAATTAAGAGTCATTTTTCAGACAATTTTAACTTAAAAACAATATGCTAAATCAATTAAACATTTAGGAAAGATATAATTAATAATTCGCGGAAAAAAAAGGAAAAATGCGTACGAAAAACAGATAAAAAAATTAAGAGACCTATTAAAATTAATAGCGTCTCGCCACTTGTCAATATAGACACGTCCGTGTGATTGATAGCTAGGTGCTTTTGATTGACGAAAATGCACTGAGGCTATACCAAACAATAAAATAAATAATGGCAAATGAACTATAATTTTAAATATAATGCTATGATTTACTGAGTCTTGCATTAAAGAAGAACTCAACAACTTCGTCTCAAACAAATAAGTGTAAGCTCCTAAATAAACAACTAAATAGATATTAAAATATGTAATGATCAACATTAAAAAATCTACAAGCAATTTTGTGTTTTCTAATGGACGAAGAATAAAAAAACAAATTATAAACATAATTATTGCAGAGGCTAGACCTGGTATGAATAAGATGTAAACATACCTTAATAACATTTCAGTAATTCCCATAAATTAATTATAACTTTATTTTAATATAACGACTGATTGTCAAATATAATTACAAAAATTTAATAAAATCTAATTTTAATACTGGATTTTAGACAATTCCTTATACTGTTATACAACTGTATTAAGGCATTATTATAATAAGCATCAATTATAAAAATATCTTTTTTTCAAATAATACGTTTGTATTCAACTTCCTCAATAACTTTAAGGCGGACATTTGTTCAAATAATGATTCAAAATGATAAATATTTCGGCATCGGTTTATTCGGTTTTTGACGGACACAAAACTACTTACATAGGCTCACATTCAGTTCTCAATACCATGGGGGGACAGCAGCCCCACCGAATCCCGAGAAAGCCTCGGGACCACCGTAAAATTATTTAATTGAAAACAATTATTCGGTTATTAAACGCTTATATCCATTTACAAACGTTTAATTCCATCTACCTTCTACATACCTAAATTTCCCTTACTTTTGCATCTTCAAAATACCAATAAAAATCATGTTAGACTTGCTAAAGAAATTCGAAGAAAAGAAACCAGAAATAATTTTTGAGTGGAACGATGCATTGACCGATGCTACTGGATGGGTTGTGATTAACTCCTTGCGCGGCGGTGCTGCCGGTGGTGGTACTCGTATGCGTAAAGGACTTGATCGTCGTGAGGTGGAATCGCTAGCTAAAACGATGGAGATAAAATTTACAGTGGCGGGTCCTGCTATCGGCGGTGCAAAATCTGGTATCAACTTCGACCCTACTGACCCCCGCAAGCAAGATGTATTAAAGAGATGGTATAAAGCTGTACTTCCAATTTTAAAGCAGTATTACGGAACAGGTGGCGATTTATTCGTAGATGAAATTCACGAGGTAATTCCTATTACTGCCGATTTAGGTTTATTACATCCGCAGGAAGGTGTTGTTAACGGACATTATGGAAGTTCTGCGAAACAAGAGCGTATTCAGAAATTACAAGAAGGCGTTAGCTTATTGGTAGATGATGAGAACTACGTCCCAACAGGAACTCAATACCGAATTGCAGATATGATTACCGGATATGGAGTAGCTGAATCAGTAATTCATTATTACCGATTAAAAAATGATTCAGTAGCAGGAAAGAAAGTACTAATTCAAGGATGGGGAAATGTAGGTGCTGCTGCAGGATTTTATTTAACACAGCAAGGAGCAAAGGTTGTTGGTATTATTGATCGCAATGGCGGACTTACTAACAGTAACGGATTTACGCAAGAAGAAGTAAATCATTTATTCAATACCAGAGTTTCAAATATGTTTGATGGATTTACGAAAGATGAAAACATCAATACTAACTTCTGGAATGAGCCTGCAGATATTTTTATCCCTGCTGCTGCATCGCGATTAGTTACAAAAGAACAAGTAATCAGCATGCATAAAAACGAATTGCAAGTTATTGCTTGTGGAGCGAATGTACCTTTTGCAGATACAGAAATTTTCATGGGCCCAATTGGACAATACGCAGATGAAACATTGAGTGTTATTCCTGACTTCTTATCGAACTGTGGAATGGCGAGAGTATTTGCTTATCTAATGAGCAATCCGAATGATATTAGTGCAGATGCTATTTTCAAAGATGTAGCTTCAACGATTCAAAAGGGATTAGAAGCAATTCGTGAGATTAACAACGGTGACACCCATATAACGGCTAGCGGATACGAAATTGCGTTGAAACAATTAGTTTAATAATAAAATCATTGTATGAATACCGACTGGTCACAACAATCGTTTTTAGATAACAACATGAACAATTGGCTTATTGCCTTTGGGATTATTGTTGGCGGATTAATTTTAAAACGATTTGTATCTCATCAGTTATCGGGATTTTTATACCGCTTTATTAAGCGACATGCTGAAGGAGTTCAGGTCAATGAACTACGTGCATTATTGCGTAAGCCCGTAGGTTTTTTCATTCTTTTAATCTCTCTTTACTTCGCAGCGACACAATTGCATTTTCCAACCGGATGGCAATTTACATCGAAAGAAGAATTCGGTATTTTATTTATCATTCATAAAGTCTTTTTGATGGCCTTATTTTATTCCATCACCTGGATATTATTACGAATGGTAGATTTCTTTGCTTTGATACTAGAACAACGCGCCTTGGCAACTGAAACAATGGTCGACGATCAATTGGTTCCGTTCATCAAAGAATCGTTGAAGTTTGTGGTGATGATCGTTAGTTTTTTTGTGATGTTGGGTGCGGTATTTCATGTCAATGTAGCTTCGCTGATTGCGGGATTAGGAATCGGGGGATTGGCATTAGCGTTAGCAGCAAAAGACACGTTGGAAAATTTATTAGGCAGTTTTACCATCTTTCTTGACAAGCCTTTCACATTAGGCGATGTTGTTAAAGTTGGAAACGTACAAGGCAAGATTGAAAAAATCGGATTCCGTTCTACCTTAATTCGTACGATGGAAAAAACATTGATTAAGGTTCCCAACAAACGCATGATTGATGCTGACCTAGAAAATATTAGTCTTAGAGATATGATTCGTGCGAGTTTTCATCTCACTTTAAAGATGCACACAACACGTGCGCAAATTGAGAACTTCATGAAAGAAGGCACATCTATTTTACAGAATCATAAAGAAGTCGCACACGACCCAGAGCCATTTATTCGTTTAGATAAAATTACAGATATTGGCTTTGACTTACAGGTGCAGTTTTTCATTAATACTACAGATGCCGACTTCTTTCAAATAGAACGACAAGACATTTTATTATCACTCATTGAACTTGCACATCAACACGACATCCGATTTGATGCGCGTTTGCAGGACACAGCTATTAAATAAAACATCATGAAAAAATATTCCTTCCTCCTATTTTTTGTTACTTGCTTACTTTATGCATGCAGCAACGGACAAAACACTGGTTATTCGTTAATAGAACCAGCAGCTTTTAGTGAGAAAATAAAATCAACTTCTGATATAACGTTGTTGGATGTCCGCACACCCGAAGAATTTACAGCAGGACATTTAACAAACGCACTGAACATCGATTGGAACGGTGATCAGTTTAACGCAGCGACTGAAAAACTAGATAAAAGCAAACCTGTATTTGTTTATTGCATGAGTGGTGGTAGAAGTCATAGTGCAGCG
>CAMBYJ010000224.1 GCA_945872015.1 Chitinophaga pinensis
CCGAGTCCAAGTGGATTATAAATACCATTTTTATTGTTAATCTTTCTGTATTCGCCGAGGTTATAAACATAATCGGCTATCAACGACATTCGTTTGGTAATTCTGTAACGACCTCCTGTACCAATAGCAAATGCTTCGTTGTTATCATCAGCATTTACAAAATTACGATGCACATAAATTGGCGAAATTTCAAAAGAGAATCGATCAGAAAATTTACGGGAAATAATTAGCTGACTAGCAAATGCAAAACGACGGTTAAATTCTGTTTGCGACGAAGGGTTATCGAATATATAATTTAAGCTTTGCTTGCTCGAATAGGCTGCTACAGCAAACAAGGTAGCAGTAAATGGCATAGAATTATCTCTGCGCTGGCTCGCTAATTTATATTTTGAATTTAGCTCCCAGTTTTCTAAATATTTAGAACGTGCAAAGCCAACATTCCAGTTATTGTTTAATCCATAATCGAATGAAATACGAATATCGCTAGACTCATCAAATCCCCATAAATTATGTATAGAGCTAGTTCCATTACTCGATGTACCTAAAGCACTAAAACGATGAGCAATTTTTATATCTAGCATTTTTTTCTTGATAACCTCTGCTGTTTGAAGGTTAATGATGCGATTGGTTTTAAAAGCGGGATTGACAAACTCTTTCCCTAATAACGTATCTTGCTCGTTTAATAATTTAAGCATATCCTCTTGGGCAAATAAAAATGGACCTTGCAGGAAAAACAAAAACAGCAACGCAAATACTTTTCGATTCTTCATTAGAGAACTAACACCCTTTATATCCATTGTTAATCCAGTCTTCAATTAATTGAATTTCGCTTGGCGACAATACATCATCAACAGGCATGTGTCCAGGCGCGTTTAGCGGAAGCTTAATCCGATATAAAAATTCAGACACCCCATCTTCCATTTCTTCTACTTCTGCTTTAACCTCTAAGTAATTATTAAAATTATCCAACGTTGAATGTCCATCGTGACAACCGCTCATATTACAATTTGTAACAATAATTGGTTTGATAACTCTTGAATAATAGGTTGTGTCGCACTGATTGTTTACTACCTCCGGGATATACTTATCATTAACACAAGAACCTTGTATTAACAAAAACAAAATCGATAGAAACAATAAAGCCTTTTTCATTGACTCGTCAAAGTTAACGTATTATCTTACTGAATGCAATTTATGGTAGTCGATAGTTAAATCCAGCCCTTTAGCCAATACCAAGAAAGAGCCATTAATTCACGGTAGCAAATAATCTGATAAACGAAGTGATTCCAGAATTGATAGCGAAGTTGTGTTTCTTGTCCGATAGACGGTAGGTTTTTATTTCCACCTAGTTCCTTATCGTTGTAAAGTAAATCAGCAGGCCCACATAAATCGAATGTCGGTTCTCCCCCAATATTTCTAAATCCCGCCTTTTTAAAAACAGCAACGGCCCGTTTCATATGCTCAGGACTACTCACTAAAATACATTTTTCGTTTTTTAGTTGTGGATTTATTTTAGCTACTTCAAGTGCTTCTTCTCTCGTGTTTTTTCCTTTTAATTCCAGATAAATTTTTGAACTGTTAACTCCTCTAGTCATTAAGTCATGCGAAATTTTATAAGCATCGCTTTTGTCATTAGCAAGTCCCTCTGAAGAAGGCTGACAAACATATATATCACAGTTAGGGTGTTTTTTATAAAGCTCAGAAGCATAATAACTTCTTAGTAAGGAGGAGGCGCTTGGATAACCTGAGCCACCCATTACGATTATGTGCTTCGGAGTAAAATTGTATTCGCTATTCGATTTTCCAAGCCAATAGTAAAGATAAAATGGTCCAGTGGTAAATGAGAAAATAATCATGAACAACAGCACTCCGCCCATTAACAATAAAGTACGTTGGATGATGGATAGGAGATGTGTTTTATTAAAGGTCATGATGTTGATTAAATCTTATGCGAACATAACTCAATACTCGATGATTCTATTTAGTTTTACACTTTACCTGTAAACAATCCAATGTTAAAATCAACCCTTTCAATTATTGCGTCAGGATTATTTTTGATATCGTCCTGTACAACTAAAGCTAAAAAAACAGAGCAACCCATGAGCGTACATGATTCTCATTCTTATGCTAAGCCCGAAGAGGCTGTCGTAAAACATCTACATCTCGATTTAAATGTCGATTTCGATAAAAAACAATTGTCTGGATATGCGGAACTTTCTATCGAAACAAATGGAAAAACAAATGAATTGCACTTAGATGCGCGCGATTTAACGATTGATTCGGTGTGGGCAGATGGAGATGCAACCACTTTTCAGCTAGGCAAGCAACAACCTTATATCGGAAGTGATTTATCTATAGCCATCAAACCAACAACAAAAAAAGTAAAAGTAAAATACAGCACATCTCCTAATGCAGCAGCCTTACAATGGTTAAGTCCTGAACAAACTGCTGGAGGCGACTTCCCATTCCTATTTACTCAAAGTCAGGCGGTACTTGCTCGTACGTGGATTCCAATTCAGGATAGTCCTGGAATTCGCTTTACCTATTCAGCAACTATAAAGTGTCCTGCCAATTTAATGGCGGTGATGAGTGCCGAGAATGATACAACACTTCATAACGATGGTGCCTATACGTTTAAAATGCCACAGGCTGTTCCTTCTTATTTGATGGCGCTAGCAGTAGGTAATTTAAAGTTTCATTCGTATGATCAGCGTAGTGGTGTTTATGCTGAGCCAGTAACAATTGAAAAAGCGGCATATGAATTTGAAGACATGCCAAAAATGATTGCAGCTGCAGAAGAGCTGTATGGACCATACGCATGGGGTCGATATGATGTCCTTGTTTTGCCTCCTAGTTTTCCTTTTGGAGGAATGGAAAATCCGCGTTTAACTTTTGCAACACCAACCATTATTGCGGGCGATCGTTCATTGGTTGCATTGGTAGCACATGAACTGGCGCATAGCTGGAGTGGAAATTTAGTTACGAATGCTACATGGGATGACTTCTGGTTAAACGAAGGCTTTACTGTTTATTTCGAAACCCGTATCATGGAGAAAATTTACGGAAAGGAATATGCCGACATGCTAACGGTGCTGAGTATGGGTGATTTAAGAACGACAATCAAAGAGATGGGTCCTACTAATAAAGATTCACATCTGTACTTAGATTTAAAAGGCCGTGATCCCGATGATGGTATGAGTGATATAGCTTATGAGAAAGGACGTTTCTTTCTTACAGCAATTGAAGAAGCTGTAGGAAGAAAACGTTGGGATGATTTCCTGAAAAAGTATTTTGCAGAACATGCGTTTCAAAGTATAACAACAACCGTGTTTATCGATTATTTAAATGCTGAATTAATTAAAGGTGATAAAGCATTAGCAGAAAAAATAAACATTGATGCGTGGGTATATGGTCCTGGGTTACCAGCTAATTGTCCTGTGATAACTTCTCCTGCTATTCAAGTTGCAGAAGATGCTGCAAAGTCATTCCTTAGTGGAGCAAAGAAGGCTTCAGAAATAGATAGTAAAGACTGGAACACTCATCAATGGATAAGTTTTTTAAGAACGTGTCCTGCTAACACATCGTTAGCACAAATGGAAGAATTAGATAAAGCATTTCATTTTACGGCAACAAATAATAGCGAGATAAAATGCGAATGGCTAATGCTGGTAATTGAATCGAAGTATAAGCAAGGATACCCTGCATTGGAAGATTTTTTATGTCATGTAGGAAGAAGAAAATTTGTTAAACCTCTTTACGAAGCAATGATTGCAAAGCCAGACGGCAAAGAGATGGCTCTCTCAATTTATAAAAAAGCAAGAGCAGGATATCATCCTGTTACAACACAAACACTCGACGAATTATTAAACTATAAACAACAATAAAATGAAAAAAGTATTTACGCTTATTATCGCGTTAGTAA
>CAMBYJ010000225.1 GCA_945872015.1 Chitinophaga pinensis
GGTTCAGTGCTCAGCAGACAGTTTTGTGGTTAATCAAAGTTTGGTTCTCCGCATCAATATTTGTGGTGAAAATCGCCACCTTCGCCAAGCCCGAAAACGTTAAACATTATTAAAACTCATTCAATGATAAAACCGACTAAACAATTAAATGAAATTATAAGAAGTTTTTCCAAGGAGAATGCAAATACAAGCATTAGTCAACTGTAAGCTATTATTGATCTATGTTTAAAAGCTAGAATAAGATTTTCGTTCGATAAAAATCATCAAAACGAATTCGCATTATTCATCAATAGTAAATACCCAGAATGGAATACTGAAGTCACAAACAAGGAGATAGAATCACTTGCTAAGGATGGTAAGTATGAAGAAGCCGCTGACAGACGGGATAGAGCGATGTCATTAAAGAACGAAATGCACATGCAGTTTAAACTTTCAAAATTTGGAACCGAAGATTGGTTCATAGAAAACTCAGAAAGTGAGATATTTTTTATTCCAACAGAAATTGGAGTTATTGATAGTTTAATGAGCGAAAAAGCATATGAAAAATAACGTTGCATGACAGCGTGTAAGCGAAACCCTCCGGTTATGCGCCTACACGCAAAACGTTAGCGGTAAGTTATCTTGCTCATGCTAGAATAAAAAAATGTAAAAACAATGAAACATAAAATAACGCTTACTAATACAAACTTTCGAAAATGCTTTGACGCGGAAAGTGATTTTAAATCAGTAATAGTATCTAATGTCAAATATTCAAATTTAAAAGATTGTCCTAATTTGCTGCTTAATTGGATGTATGGTCCAAACGAAGCAATTTTCTCAATTCCAATTTCTAAGGAATACTCAAATCAAATTGATATATTTGATGCTGTTACGCTAGCAAAAGATTTTGATGAGCCTTTTAATGGCCCATTCAGAAAAATTGATGTTAGATTCAAAGGTAGGTTTAAGTCAAATGAATCTAACATGACATTTGAAATTGAAGTATCTTAAACAAACTATGGCTAACACATGGTAAGCAAAAGTGGCGGTTCAGTGGTTAAATCAAGCTTTGAATTTTTCTTTTTTTACGTTATATTTGGGTATGACAAAAGCACAAATTCAAACAGAAATCCAAAAGCTGTTAGAAACGGTACCAGAAAACGTACTACAAGATGTATTTAACTTTCTAAAGGAGCTTAAAGACCAACCAGATAATAATTTCAAATTAGCTAATAACCTCCGTCAAATTTTAGCAGAGGATAGGGAGCTTCTTGAGAAACTAGCTAAATGATTAGGCTGAATGATGTCTTGAATATTCACGATATTCTCATTGATAAATTTGGTGGAACAAAGGGTGTTCGTGACCAAGGCGCACTTGAATCAGCTATAAATAGACCTTATGCAACATTTGGCGAATTGGATTTGTATCCTTCGCAAATTGAAAAAGCTGCAGCAATTTTTGAAAGTGTTCTAATTAATCATCCTTTTCTAGATGGCAACAAAAGGACTGCATACGTTCTTATGAAACTCATTTTATTAGAAGACGGATTAGATATTTATGCAGATCAGGATGAAAAATACCAAATGGTAATTTCCGCAAGCAAAGGTGATATCAGATTTGCTGAAATCGTTAAATGGTTGCAAAATCGAATAAAAAAGAAATACGATGCATGATCTACGAATAGCTAATAATTGCAATTAATTCTTGCGGTATTTTTTCGAAATAAATTTTATCCCCATAAATTAAACATTTTACTTATCCCTACATTAAACCTATCTTTACCCAATAGATTTATCGTGATTTTAGTTGCCAAGACATTTGCCGGATGTGAGTCCATTTTAGCGGAAGAATTAGCCCATTTAGGGGCTACTAACATTCGTGAATTAACAAGAGCTGTTGAGTTTGAAGGTGATCAGGCTTTGATGTATAAAGCAAACTTACATTGCCGTACTGCCCTTCGCATATTAAAACCATACACCACTTTTGAAGCTTCTGATGAAGAGATGTTGTATGAAAATATTCAGGCTATCGATTGGAGTGAGCACTTTTCGTTGGAACAAACGTTTGCCATTAATACCACTTTGAACTTATCAAACATGACGCATTCGCAGTATGTTTCTTTGAAAGCGAAGGATGCTATTGTTGATCAATTCAGAGATAAATACGATGATCGCCCGAATGTTGATACCGAACAACCCGACTTACGCATACACCTTCATATTTATGATAACCAGTGTACGCTTTCGTTTGACAGTTCAGGAGAATCGTTGCATAAACGTGGCTACCGCGACTATACGAATCAAGCACCCATAAATGAAGCACTAGCTGCTGCGTTAGTGATTACCAGTGGCTGGGATAAAGAAAGTACGCTTGCCGATTACATGTGTGGTAGCGGAACAATTCTGATTGAGGCTGCGATGATCATGCGTAATATTGCACCTAACAAGTTCAAACATCGCTTCGGATTTGAAACCTGGAAAGACTATGATGCTAAATTGTGGAAGTCGATTTACAACGACGCCATCTACAATGAAAAACCTGCTGGAACTATCAAGCTATATGGTTCTGATATCAGCGGTGCTGTGATTGAAAAAGCAAAAGAGAATATCGAAAATGCAGGATTGAGTGACACCATCATCGTTCGTAAAAATCCGTTTGAGCGCTTTAAAAAACCAAGTGATAGTGGAACATTAATTTGCAATCCTCCTTACGGATTAAGAATAGAACCCAAAGATATTTTAGCAATGTATCAGAAGATGGGTGATGTGATGAAACAAGAATTGAAAGGTTGGACCTGCTGGATTTTTACAGGTAATTTAGAAGTAGCTAAATTCATTGGACTACGCACTACACGTAAAATTCCATTGTACAACGGACCAATTGAATGTCGTTATTTGAAGTATGAAATTTATGATGGTTCGAAGAAAGCTAAAAAGCAAAATACTGAGGAAGAATTAAATTCTGACGAAGAATTATAACTCATCGAGGAATTCGCAAACAGAAGCAAAATAAGACTCTACCCATCCTTCCGTGATGTTTTCAAAATGTTCATCAGGAATGTTCGTATGACGCAACTCGATTGAAGTTCCATCATCAGATGCATGAAGCTTAATTGTAACAATACTTTGTTCAGCTTGCTCATCAAAATACCATTGCTGTTGAATCATTTTATTCTTTTCAAAAGCAAGATTTTTTCCTGTTATACTTCCCTCCCATAATGAAAATTCAGACTCAGGAGTTTCAGACATCGTAGCTTCTTCTCCTGACCATAACTCGATGACCATTGGATTCGTTAGTGCATTGTAAACATCAGCTGCAGCTGCCGAAGTTGTAAAGTACTTTTTAAAATCTTTCATTCACAAAAATAGTTTTTATCTGATAAATTAAAGTATTGGTTAAGCACTTTTCAATTAACTTTGCTTAATACAGCTACTTAATGAGATCATACCATTTTTTACATCTATTACTGATACTTCTATTTGCAACGAACAAATCAAGCGCACAATCGATAACGGTATACTTCAATCAACCTGTCAATACTACTGTCTCTAACGGTATAGATGCTATTTACTTGAATGATGCATTTGATGATACGATTGCTGCTTACATCGACAGAGCAATTTATTCGATTGATATTGCAATGTACAATTTCACGACAGGTAGTAATACGGATAATATTGGACTAGCTGTAAATAATGCTTACAACCGAGGCGTGCAAATCAGATGGATTTACAATAGCAGCTCGTCGAATTCAGGACTAACATCCTTAAATACGAATATTCCAACTTTAGGAAGTCCTTCATCCTCTCAATACGGAATCATGCACAATAAATTCATGGTAATAGATTATAACCATCCAGATACAAATAAGACACTTGTTTTTTCGGGTTCTTGTAATTGGACAGAGCAACAATTGGTGAATGATTATAACAATAT
>CAMBYJ010000226.1 GCA_945872015.1 Chitinophaga pinensis
TGTTGAACGTCCTGTACCCATCATCATCGTTCCGTTATTATTTCCTGCGTGCACACTACTGTTCATTGCAGCATTAACATTCTGAACATCCAATATGTTTTTCAATCCTGCTGAAATATTTAATTTCTTTTTAAAGAAAAATTTAGATACCGTAAAGTCCATTAATGTAAATGCAGCATTTTCTTGAAGTGAAATTGTATTGTCATTTTCAAGTAAGAAAACAGGTTTTACTCCTGTATACTTACAAAACAACGCTAATGATGTCTCCCATTTCTCAATTGTATACGATGCAGAGGAAGTATTTTCTAAAAACCAGGCCTGACCTTCTTGTTTAATATTTCCGTTGTAAGTTGTACTCGTACCTGTATAAGAAACTCCTGTTTTAACTTCTAAATTATTAATCAAATAACGTAACTGTACTTCTCCACCCATAGCGATAAACTCATCGAGGTTAATATACGTAAACAAGTTTGTAAAATTATCTGCTTGTGCTAATGAAATCTGATTGCGAATGTGGTTATAAAACAATGCAGGTTCAATTTCAATAACCGATTTCGACTTAACATATTTCGCATTGAATGAGAAATTATAATTGTCTGAATTCTCCGCATTCAAATTCGGATTGCCACGTACGTTATGCGATGCATCTACAAAATACAAATACTGTTCTTTAATAGATGGCGCTCTGAATCCTTTGCTCCAGCTAAAGCGCAACGCATAAAGTTCAGATATTTTATACATAGCATTTAATGAGGGAACGATAGGTGCATTGTATTGCGAATTATAAACTCCTCTAATAGCTGGTCGTATAGTCAGCTTCGAAAAAGGGACATAATCGATTGCTGCAAATAATGCTGCATCGGTAATTTGATGCATGGTATTATCAATTTTTTTTCCTTGGGCTGTTTCATAATTTAACTCTAATCCTGATAACAAAGAAACCTTTTTTGACAACGCATGATTATAAACTGTTCTTGTAAAATATGATTGAAAAACAGTTGTATCATCATCCGACGGATCCTCTGTTAACAAAGATGATAAGTCGACCAGGTTTTTACGATAAGCATTCTTAATATAACGATAGTGATTATAAGCCGCTGTAAATTGCCAAGAAGATTTTTCGTTAAGTTTTTTATCAGTAGTAAACAACAACTGATTGCGTGAAGTGTAAAAATTCTGATCAAAGGCATATGCCTGATAAGGTGTTACAGTAACATCGCCTTGATTAAAAACAGCTTCTTCATTAAAATTATACTGCAACGATAACTTATAGCCATTTACTGTTTTATTATATTTTAAATTAGCAAAGTATTGCTCTTTCGGATTCCATTGCTGACTTCTCAAATTATCATTAGGACTCCAACCATCAAAAAAGTTACGTCCAGCATTCAGATAAAAGCTTGAATTTTTAAAGCCTTTGCCAACACTTATATCTGTGTTGTAATTTCCAACTGACTCATAATAACCTGTTGCATTACCATTCCATTGCTCTTGTTTATTCGATTTAGTAATCAGATTAATTACACCTCCGAGTGCATCACTACCATATAAAACCGACATCGGGCCTTTCACAATTTCTGCATGATCGATATTTGTTAAGTTCAACTGACTTACATCTACATTTCCATTCTGGCGACCAATTACAGGAACTCCATCAATTAAAATTTTAACATGCTGCCCACCTACTCCCTGCAAGGAGATACTACTACCCAATACACCATCATTAGAAAGCTGAACATTCAACTGCTGCGAAAGCATATCACGTACATTATAAACAGCACGCTGTTCAATTTCTTTGCTAGATATCACATCGATATTGTAGATAGAATTCGATTTAAACCCTGGGGTGTAGTTGCCGGTAACTGTTACTTCATCAAAATTTTTAGGATTTGCTTTAAGCGAAACAATAGTATTGGAATTAAAGGAAAAGAGAGTATCGGTATAAGATATAAAGCCTAATGAAGATGCTTTAACTAAAATCGGCAAATTGAATTTTGGAATTCCAACTAAACCTTGGTTATTAGTAAACCTTGCCTCCTGCTTGCCGTCGGATAAGGAATAAAAAACCACAACGGCCCCTTCCAGATTATCTCCTCCAGAAATTTGTACCTGTAACTGTTGCCCCTGCGAATAGCCGAAAATGGAGCACAATACAATTTGTAAAGCCAGTATGCGTTTTTTCATTGTGCTGCGAAAGTACCATCCTCAAACAGATTGCATCCAATAGTAAAAACTGAGAAATGTCAAATTGAATCGATTCTGACAATGAACTGACAAAGAAAAGTTACGTTAAGGCGGAAAACGCAAAAGCGCATTTTTTTGAATGTAAAACTGCCCTTACTAATTAACTTTCGATTGTTGAAATACTATTGCTTGTTACTGAAAAATCAATAGGATTTTCGGAGATATTTGAGAAAATTTAAAATTACCGTACGTCACATGACAAAGTATCAAAGAGAACAAATTACTTTAGCTATAAGCGACCAACTAGAAATAATCACAGAGCAATTCATTATGGCAAGCCAGAATAAAGGCGCAATTCCATTAATTGAAATTGATCTTTTAAAAGAAAGTGTTCGCACTTTATATCAACAAATTAACGATTGGCAAAGTACTAATGAGCCAGTTTCTATTCCTACACAAGTAGTAGAAGAGAAAACAATCATTGTAACAAGTCCGATTGAAGCGCCTCAAATGGAATCAAAACCAAGTGAGCCCTTATTTACCGAAGCTGCAACCACTGTAGAAGTTGAATTGCCAGTTCTTGAAACCTCGGTACTTGAAACACCGGTAATGGAGGCACCTGTATTGGAAGCACCTGTAATGGAGTTAACAACCATGACTAACGAAGAACCTGTTGCAGAACAAGTAATGGAAGTAGTTGCTGAAACTCCAAGTACTACTAGTGAAGGATTTTTATCTCGTATTTTAAAGGCTAAACCATCTGAAAAAACTTCAGAGGTTAAACAAGAAGAAACTTCTAAACAAGCAATCAATGTTGTTGCTGAGAAACCAGCAGCAAAGCCAGCTTTACAAGTTTCAAGAACTGTATACCCTGAGCCCGATACAACAACAGGTAATCGTTTCAAAGGTCAAGAGACTATCTATGATCGTTTGCGTCAGCAAAATAATCCAACAGTTGCTGATCGTTTATCAGCAAAACCTGTTGGCGACTTAAGAAAATCGATTGGCATTAACGAGCGATTTACATTAATCAACGAATTGTTTGGTGGTAATCAGCAGTTATTCATGGAAAGCATTGATAAAATCAATAATGTGAATGCGTATGAAGAAGCACGTAAAATGCTTTATGAAGAATTAGCAGGAACGCTAAAATGGAATACAGAAGGAAACACTTTCCACGTTTTGGATGAATTAGTGAAACGCCGTTTTAATGGTTAATGAATAAAAAAATCGTTTTTTCGGTAGCGTTTGTTTTTTCGTTTTTCGTTGCAAAAACACAGAACTTAGAGTATGCAAGAAACTGTGTCAACGAATTAACTTCAAAGAAATATCACGGCAGAGGATATGTAAAAGATGGCAGCAATAAAGCTGCCTCTTTTTTATTTGATGAGTTTTTAAAATATTCTACTAACAAACCATACAACCAATCTTTTTCATTCCCAGTAAATACCTTCCCGGGGAAAATGAACGTTGTAGTGAATGGAAAAAAATTAGTTCCGGGACAAGACTATATGATCGGTACAGCCTGCCCTAGCATCAGCGGTGAATTCAAAATCTGCACGATTGACAAATCAAATTACAACACTATTCCAACAGATTTAAAAAATCAATTTGTGTTATTTGATACTACGGGAAGTAACGGAGAAATTGACAAAGAATTTATCAAGCGCTTTCAACTTGCTAATAAAACAGCAGGTTATATTCAAAT
>CAMBYJ010000227.1 GCA_945872015.1 Chitinophaga pinensis
ATTCCACCTTCAAATCGACTAGAAAAACTAAAGGGAAAACTTAAAGAGTATTACTCTATTAGAATAAACGACCAGTATAGAATTATTTTTAAATGGGTCAATTCAAATGCCGAAGAAGTTCAAATAATAGATTATCACTAAAAGCACAAAAATGAAAACACTAAAAAATATTCATCCAGGGGAGGTTTTATTGGAGGAATTTTTAAAGCCACTAGAAATAAGTGCGTATCGTCTTTCAAAAGAAATAGCAATCCCACAAACGCGTATTTCTGAAATTATCAAAGGCAACAGAAGAATTACTGCAGATACTGCACTAAGGTTTTCTATCTATTTTGGTAACTCTGCTAAGTTTTGGCTTAGTTTACAAAATGACTATGATATTGAGCAAGAACAGCGAAATAAAAAAGCAGAATTTAAAATGATTAAACATTTTCAAAATTCTGCTGCTTAAATTTTTTATAAAAATCTCTTTATGCCATTACCGTATTTATAATCGACTGAAAAATTTTTTGACCTCACCCTGCCTCTCCAAAGGAGAGGAGGAACTTTTCAATTTAAATGGTAATTAACGATAAAAAAGTCTCTCCTTCGGAGAGATTTAGAGAGGTCCTCTCTACGCCATTACCGTATTTACAATCGACTGAAATATTTTCTTGCCGTCCGTATTGCCTAAGCTATTTTCAGATGCTCTTTCAGGATGTGGCATCATGCCAAATACGTTTCTTCCTTTGTTGCAAATGCCCGCAATGTTTTCTAATGCGCCATTCGGATTGCTCTCCGGCGTAACATTTCCATTTGCATCGCAATATCTGAATAAAATCTGGTTGTTGTCTTTTAACGATTGTAAGGTAGTTGCATCGCAATAGTAATTACCTTCTCCATGAGCAATAGGAACCACTGCATGCTCACCAATTCTGAATTTCGAAGTGATGATTGATTCGTCTGTCTCACAACGGATGTTTACATTCTTACAAATGAACTGATGGTTGGTATTGTGTAATAATGCACCTGGTAATAATTTCGATTCTGTTAAAATCTGAAACCCATTGCAAATTCCGAAAACGAATCCGCCTTTATCAGCAAATTCCATTACTTCCTGCATAACAGGCGATAAACGTGCAATCGCTCCCGAACGTAAATAATCGCCGTATGAAAATCCGCCAGGCAATAAAACAAAATCACAGCCTTGCAACGAATGGTCTTTATGCCATAGTTCAACCACTTCTTGTTTCATTACATCACGAACTACGTGAATTAAATCTTGATCGCAGTTAGAACCTGGGAATATGACAACACCGAATTTCATAGGATTTATTTTTTACAAAAGTAATAATTCACATTTAGGATTAAAACCAACCTTGTAAATTAAGTTTTAAACGGTTGTTAATAAGAACAAAACTGGTCGTGAAGGAGTAGCATCATTCACAAATGGAGCCGTCTGTAAATTCATCAGGTAAAGTCCATCAGCAACCTCTTCTTTCACATAAATAAACTCGGTAATTGTAGCATCTTTACGAGGCGCCTCAGGGTAATTCCAGAAGGCATGATGCGCCAACAACTTTCCTTCATCTTGTTCCTTATCTACCGAAGGACCATCAATTAAAAGGTGCTTTACGTTCTTATTTCGCAAGGTAAGCGCTACTTCGTGATGCAGGTAAACAGGATTGGTATTCGAATAATTTTTTGTTTGCTTATCTCTACTATTTGGCAGCGTACGAATAATAACCGCTTCGATACCTTCTTTCAAATGCGGCTCAATCATGCTCTTCGTAATTACAAAATCATCGCCCTGTTGTTCGGGTTGTACCGTTATTAGCTGAGCAACAAAAAACGATTTATCAAAAACATTATTTACGCTATAAATTTCTTTGCTGATATGTCCGTAGGATTCAGTATGCGTACCATGTCCATGCGGATTAAAATAAATATTTCTGAAGTTAACCGAAGCTCCTGCTTCTACTGATCCAACCCAGTCGCCCATTCGAACTGGTTCCATCTCTACAGGCGGAACATACCAGGCCGATACATGATTTTCACCTGCTTCAATAGGAATGGAAATATCGATGCCCTTGGTTAAATCGCATTGATAATTTTGATGGTTGAATTCGATAAGTGCTTTCATGATACGATAAATAATTCGGAAGCAATTGCATCTGCAAATAATAATCCTTTGGTAGTTAAAATTACATGATCTGATTCAATATTCAGCAATGCTAATTGTTCTTTTTGATGAACGGTTTCTTTAATTTCTGAAAATTTTAAATCGTCACACAGTTGTTTTGTTTTTTCCAGTGATAGTCCTTTGCGTGTACGCAGTGCCGTTAGTACAAACTCATTAAATTTTTCTTCGTCTGTCAAGACTTCACTTTCAGAAGGTAATTGTCCTTTGTTAATCTGTTGTATATAGCCTGTGTTCGATTTTATATTCCACGAGCGTTTTACTCCGTTGAAAGAATGAGCGCCTGGTCCTAATCCTATATAGTGTTCATTTGCCCAATACGATGAATTATGCTTCGATTCCATTCCCGGTTTGGCAAAGTTGGATACTTCATACCAGGGAATACCAGCAGCTTCTGTTGTTTCAATCAACATTTCAAAATGACTCGCAGCAATATCATCGTTCACATTAGGTAGTTCTCCGCTCGATACCAGCTTCGCCAATTTTGTTTGTGGCTCTACGGTGAGGCAATAGGAGGAAAGATGACTAATATGGAGTGCTAATGCCGTTTGCAAATTTTTATTCCAGTCATCCAACGATAAACCCTGAATACCGTAAATTAAATCGATGCTGATATTTTCTATTCCAATATCCACCGATTCTGGCACGCAGCGCAGTGCTTGCTTCGCATCATGCGCACGATTCATCAGTTTTAAATCACTGTCTCTGAATGATTGAATACCGATGCTTAAACGGTTCACGGGTGTATGACGCAGTTCACGTAAATACGTAGCCGTTAGGTCGTCGGGATTGGCCTCTAAGGTTACTTCCTGTAATGCACTTAAGTCATAATGTTCAGCAAGTATATCAAAAATACGTTGAATAGCATCTGCACTTAAAAGAGAAGGAGTTCCTCCTCCAAAGTAAACAGTTTTAATCGGTTCCTTCCCAATTTCATTTTTACGCATGGCTGCTTCCTGAAGGAGCGCCGTTACTAAATCGATTTTCTTATCCTGATTAACACTAAAATGGAAGTCGCAATAAAAACAAGCCTGCTTACAAAACGGAATATGCAAATAGATTCCTGCCATGAATGTTTATGAAGTTACTTTTTTAAGAACAATACGGAAAGTCGTTCCTTTATTCAATTCAGAACTCTTTACAAAAATTTGCCCTGCGTGATATTCTTCTACAATTCGTTTAGAGAGTGATAGACCTAATCCCCACCCACGACTTTTACTCGTAAATCCTGGTTTAAAAACATCTTTGTATTTCGATTTAGGAATTCCTTTTCCCGTATCACTGATATCGATATACGCAAACTGTTGCTGGTCGGTAATCTTGACATTAATTTTTCCTTCGCCACTCATCGCGTCAATGGCATTCTTGAAAATGTTTTCTAAAACCCAATCGAAGAGTGCAATATTCAATGGAGCTTCTACATCATACTGCTGTGCATTCTCGAGGGAGAAAATAACTTTAGAAGAACTACGGGTACGAATATACCCAATTGCATTTTCGATAACAGTAGTTAAATTTTCTTTCTTCAATGCAGGAGCTGAACCAATTTTTGAAAAACGATCGGTGATAGTACTTAATCGTTGAACATCTTTTTCAAGTTCAATTACAAATTCATCATCGGGCGATTTACCTTTAATAATTTCAAGCCATGCAATAAGTGATGAAAGCGGAGTTCCTAATTGATGCGCAGTTTCCTTTGCCATTCCTACC
>CAMBYJ010000228.1 GCA_945872015.1 Chitinophaga pinensis
TGCTGCATCAACTACTTCTTTGTTTGGAGAATAGCTTTTTCCAAAACTCATATTGATAATCTTCGCTCCATTATCAACTGCATAGCGAATTCCGTTAGCAACATCTTTATCACGTTCATCACCATCAGGAACAACACGCACCACCATAATTTTAACATGGTCAGCAACGCCATCCATACCAACTTCATTGTTTCTTACAGCACCAATAATTCCTGCTACGTGCGTACCATGGCCTGCATCAGGACCAGCAACGCTATTGTTACCATAATTTTTTTCATTCAAATCACTGTAGTTGTCACCAACAATTCCGCGTGAATCAAATGCAGTATTCATATGATAATTAACTGTATTGTCAAGTTGTTTTTTACCTTCTAATAATGAGTTTTTGATATCATTATAATCAGCACCCTGAGCTAATGCACCAACAATTGCTTTCTTGATTAATTTCAATGTACCGCCCTTCACTTTATAATTTTGTAAGTCAGTTGCTGTTAATGTAGTTTTATTTGCTTGTTTTTCTGCACCTTCAAAAATATTGTTGATACCGTCAACAAAATCCTTCATTTTCTTATTCTCTTTTACTTTTTTAGCATACGCTTTTTTAATTGTTTTCCAATTGTATTGAGCGGGCATGTTCTCTTTTCCTAATTTATAAAGACGTGTTATCTCTATGTTGTCAGGACCTACATCGCCATTTTTACCGCCAATGAAATTCCATCCATTAACATCATCAATATATCCGTTTTTGTCGTCGTCTATGCCGTTACCTGCAATTTCATTTTGGTTAATCCACAGATTGTTTTTTAAATCTTCGTGTTCAACATCAGTTCCTCCATCCATAACAGCTACAACGATATCTTTGAAATTGTTTGGATTTGAAACTTTAGAAAGCGCTGTATTTGTAGATACACCTGTAAAACGGTCTTTAGCCGGATCATTATGCTGCCAGCTTTTCATCGCGTTACGGGTTAAATCAAGTACGTTTTCGCTACTGTTTTCTTGAGCAAAGCCAACGTTAAAAGTGGCTAAGGCAAAGCCTAATAAAAGAAGTTTTTTCATGGTTTAATTTTGAGTTCGACAAATATAATTCTAATTTATTCTTCAACGAAATGAAGGTCTTTTCCGTACGTGTCAGGTAATAATAAAACAGCCATTATGGCCATAAACCAAACAATGCAACCTGTAATTATTAAGGAGGAGGTAAGCGAAACACCTCCTTGGTTTTGAATAAAGATTCTTAATGGGATTAAAATAGTAACAGCACCTCTCATAAAATTTGTAACGGTGGCAGTTACAGTAACGCGCAAATTGGTTCCAAAGTGTTCAGCTGTTGATGTTACAAAAACTGATAAGTAACCACATCCGAAGCCCATCAGAAAGGATGTGAAATAAATTGCTGAGGATTGATAAAGTTGATTGAAATGTAAAACGGTTCCAATAATGGAAATACTCATAAAGATTAGCAAAACTTTTTTTCTGCTTTTCATCCACTGACTTAAAATACCACTTGATAAATCGCCACTTGTAATTCCTGTTTGAAAGAGAATAAAACAAAGCCCAAAATTTAATAATTCAATATTATGTTCATTAGCTAATTCAGGTGATAACGTAATTAATAATCCTACATTATACCAGATTGGAACGCCCATCAATATGCAAGCGAAATATTTGAAAGCTCTTTGTCGGTTACTAAACAAATGAAGAAATGAGCCTTTGTGTTTTGCTACCGACTGACTTTCTTTAAATATTCCTGTCTTCATCGATTTAACTCGCATCAGTAATAAAAGAAAACCTACTATTCCAGCAGCTATAAATGCTGTGCGCCATGGTAAAAAGTCACCTGCCAATCCCGCACTTACAGCTCCTAATCCTCCGAGTGTAGCAACAAGTATAGTTCCGTATCCACGTTTTTCAATACTCATACTTTCTCCAACGAGTGTAATGCCCGCACCTAATTCGCCAGCTAGTCCTACACCAGCTAAAAAGCGAACTATCGCATACGTATTAACGTCATTTACAAATCCGTTTGCAATATTGGCAAGCGAATAGAGTAGGATAGATCCAAATAAAACAGTCACACGTCCTTTTTTATCTGCAATGACTCCGCTTAATACTCCGCCAATCATCATTCCCAGCATCTGAACAGATAACAAATATTCTCCAGTTCTAGTTAATTCTTGTCCGCTTAATCCAAGTTCTTTCAAAGATGGAATACGATATACATTGAACAAAAATAAATCGAATGCATCAATAAAAAATCCTAATCCTGCAGCTAATACTGCGATGTTAAATGGAGAATGATAAAGTTTTTTGTCCATATTTATTCAGCAATTAAATTCAGAAATAATTTAGTAGCACCTTCAACATGTGCTGGCAACTGACGAAAGAAAGAAATTCCTGTATAAACGAATTTACCTTTACCATAATTACCAATGATTAAACTACCTGTATGCGAATCTTCTCTTCGATCATACATTGATAATGGTTGAATAAAATTTTTATCGGCATTTTCAACGAAATAAATACCTCTTTCTTGAATCCAATTATTAAAATCGGCAGATGTAATTTTATTCGGATAGTTTAATTCGATACACGTAGTATCAGTAATCGTTACAATTGAATTTTCTTCCGTTACGCGACTCTTTCCTACTTTGAATGGATAAGGACCGATTTCATTTTCTTTGTTGGTATTGTATTGAACAATGTACTTTCCTCCGCTGTAGATGAACTCATTTAATGCGTTATGCATTCGATGGATTTCTTTGCTCGTATTGTATAAACGTACACCAGCAATTATAACTTTATATTGACTGAAATCGATTTTTGATAAATCATTCTCTTTGAAAATATCTACACTAATTCCTAGGTTTAATAATACGTCCGGAATTTTATCTCCGCTGCCCATCAAATAAGCCACTTTTTTTGTCGCTATTTTATAAGATGGATTAATTAATTTGATCGAAACTGGATTGAAGTAATGCTGCTTATCAATATGCGGATATTCTATTTCTCGTAGTTCCGTCAAGTTGTAATTATGATTACTATCGGAAATAATAAACGATAAATCTGTTGTGTTGTAATTCGAACTTATGTTTTTATTCAATTCAAATGTAATGGACTTTGCTTCGCCTTTTTTACTGAAGTTGATGGTGATTTCTTTTTGAGTAGTTCGGAATCCATCATTCGAAAATACAGGTCTGATTTTACATTGATAGATTGAATCATAAGGATTAAAGATTTTAATCGCGATTGATTTTACTTCATTACTTAAAAAACAAAGTGATGATTCAACAGCTGATGAATAGACGCCATCTGAAATAATTAAATTGCGTATTTCTTCTCCTGATTTCGGATTGACAAATTGATATTGAACAGGTATTTGCCAATTAATCGTATCGTCTTTCCAGATGAATTGTATCGGACAATAGATAGAATGATCATTGTTGCCTTTAATCAGACTATTGCTATCAAACGAATACAAATCATTTTGAATAGATTTAGTTAGATAGAATGGTTGTGATGTTTGATTTGAACGAACTTCAAATTCCTGATTAAAATTCTGAAGAGGAGTAACGGGTATAAGATTATGATTAACTAGTAATTGAAAAGTTGTATTTGGTTGTGGATTAAATACAGAAAGTTTGTAAGTAATATTTTCATTGATGTTGTAAATTTCTTCTTTACTGAATGCGGTTATTCGTAATTGAGAATAATCCTGAATCAATTTTTCTATTTGAGATAACTTCTCTGATCTTAAATTTTCATCCTTGCAATTTTTGATTTGTTTTCTAATAACAATTAATTTATTCATGGTCGTTTCGAATGAATACTTGCTTCCATTATAAATTAAATCATCAATGTTTTTAAGAATTGATTT
>CAMBYJ010000229.1 GCA_945872015.1 Chitinophaga pinensis
GTTGATCTTCAGAAAGCACAGTTAATGTGCGATGTGATGGCGCATAGAGGGCCTGATGGGGAAGGCGCCTGGAGTGATAAAAACAATCGCCTTCGGTTGTTACATCGTCGACTTTCTATTATCGATTTATCAGTTGCAGCTTCGCAACCAATGATAAGTGATGATGCCAATGCAGTGATTGCTTTTAATGGGGAGATTTATAATTACCTTGAAATTAAAAATGAACTCATAGGCCTAGGCGTTAGTTTTAATACAAGTTCTGATACAGAAGTTTTATTAAAGTCTTATTTGCAATGGGGTGTTAAATGTTTGTCGCACTTAAATGGAATGTTTGCATTTGCAATTTGGGATGATGCAAAGCAAGAATTATTTTGCGCACGTGATCGCTTCGGTGAAAAGCCTTTTCATTTCTATCATTCTGATGATTGCTTTGTATTTGCATCTGAGATAAAATCAATCAAGGCTTATTTGCCCAATATTAAAGTTGATTGCTTAAAATTGCAGAGCTATTTGGATGAGCGTTTTGTAATTGATAACACAACTACTTTTTTTGAAAATATTCATGCGTTAGACCCGGCAAGTTATCTGGTTGTTTCAAAAAATAAATTTGAAAAAAAGGTTTATTGGAATGTTGAATTAAAAGAAGAGAAGTTGGGCTTCGAAGAGAGCAAAGAGAAATTTACTTCCTTATTTAATAAATCAATACAGCTTCGTTTACGTAGTGATGTCCCAGTAGGCAGTAGTTTGTCTGGCGGCTTAGATTCTTCGTCTATCGTTTGTAGCTTAAGTGCGTTAGGTGTAGATAATATGCAAACATTTTCAGCTCGTTTTAAAAGCGAATTAGACGAGGGGAAATGGATAAACGATGTTACCAACAAAACATCTTTTGTCAATAACGAGATTTGGCCAGAGCCTTCTACATTCTTATCAGAATTGGAAAAAATGATTTGGCATCATGAATATCCTCCTGGGTCAGCTTCTGTTTTTGCGCAATGGTGCGTAATGAAGTTGCCTCGTACAAAAGGAGTAAAAGTGTTATTAGATGGTCAAGGAGCAGATGAGTATCTCGCAGGTTATGATGAACTAAAATATTATGCTTTATGGGAGCATTATCACAAAGGAAACTTTAAAAAATTCTTTGAAGAACGTAATCATTTTAAGAAACATTATGGTAAAGATAAATCTGTCGGCTATGCATTTTTAATTGATCCGTTGCTCAAAATTTTTGGAAGAAAACGGGAGGTGTTTAAATATGGTCATACATTAAAGCAGGTTTTAAAATATTACACTCAGAATAATTTAAATGAATTACTACGTTACGCAGATAGAAACTCAATGGCAAATTCAATTGAAGTTCGTTTGCCTTTTCTTGATCATCATTTAGTAGAGTTTGCTTTTTCGTTGCCCATGACTCATATTTATAATCAAGGCAAAACAAAGTTCATCTTGCGCGAGAGCATGAAAAAAGTGCTACCTGATTCTGTTTATAATCGGACTGATAAAATCGGATTCGCTCCACCTCAAAATAAATGGATGGAAACAGATGAAGTTCGCAATGCTATAGGTACTTCAAAATTAGAGTTGGAAAACCAAGGATATCATACAGGTAAAAATGATTATCGAAATTTAGTAGCCTACTATTTTCTTAAATCGTTCGCAGAATGAAAAAGGTGCTTATAGTTTCTTATTATTTTCCACCTAATACAGGAGCACCTGCATGGAGGCCGTTCAGTTGGGCTAATAATTTTTATAAGAAAGAAATTGACACGACAGTTATCACACGGCACTGGACAGGCAACGAGAATACATGGGAAGATTTTGTTCGTCCGAATACAAATCCTCTAAGGGAAGTTAAGCATGATAATTATCGTGTTTATAGCTTACCATCAAAAAGAAATAAATGGAGTGAGTATTTTTCGAGTAAAGGAATTATAGCAAGAGCTTTTGGAAAATTTTATTTCCTGTTCTTGGCCTTGTATGGAAAGTTGAACACTGAAATCGATGGAACATTAGCGTTCAAAGATTTTATTCTTGAGCATTTGAAGCAAAATAAATATGATGTTGCAATAATTACTGTTCCGCCATTTAATATGTTGCAAATGGTAGATCTTTTTCATGAGCGTAACATAAAGGTTATTGTTGATGTTAGAGATCTTTGGAATAATATGATGTTGCAAAACAACTATCAACCTAGTCTTCAGCAAAAATTATGGGACAAAGTTTATTCCTTTCATTTTAAACGATGGATGAAAAACGCAAGTCGTGTTTTAGTAATTACTCCTTCGTTTCGTGAGGTTCTTGTAAAGAGTTTTCAAGGACATATTGATGTGGTTTATAATGGATACGAAGGTGATTTGTTTAATAAGATTGAAAAAGTAAAAACGAGTAAATTTATTTTTTCAGTGGTCGGTAGTATTTATCCAGAGCAGGATATATCGGTGATGCTTGACGGATTGAAATTATTTTTGAAAGATAAGTCACATGATAAAATACAACTGCGCTTTATTGGGTTAAATGTCATTCCTTCAATTAGTCAGCATGTAAAAAAAGAATTACCATATGATTTTTTATACATTTCCGATAGAGTATCAAAAGAAGCCGCAATCCAGGAAGCAAAAATGGCAACGGTATTATCTTATCCCGGATGGTTGGGGACCAAAGGAATAATTTCAACGAAAATATTTGATTACATTGCAAGTGGTAATCCGATTTTAATTGCCCCTGGCGATAGAGATATTATTGATGATTTGCTTACCAAAACGAATACGGGTGAATCAGTATTTTCTGCTCAGTCTTTTGCTGATGTTTTAAATAAATGGTTTAGCTTGTGGGAAAAAAATCAAGACATTTTGATTGATGTAAATTCAGAAGTCGTTCAATATTATTCCAGAGAGAATCAAGCAATGGCATTGGGCGATATCATCAACAATCTGTGAATTACTTAAATTTCTCTATTTTTGAGTTATTATCATGAGAGATTTGGTTTCTATCATTATTCCAACTTATAATGCATCAGGATTTATTCTTGAAACTATTTATTCTGTGCTGAATCAATCGCATTTAAATATTGAAGTGATTGTGGTTAATGATGGTTCAACTGATGATACGATTGCGATGCTGGGAACAGTTAATGATAATCGATTAATGGTGTTCAACAGAACAAATCATGGAGTTAGTGTATCGCGTAATTTCGGATTAGAAAATTCAAATGGAAAGTATGTTGTATTTTTTGATTCTGATGATTTGATGCCTGTTGATTTTATTAAGTGTCGTGTCAGTTTTCTAGAACATAATCCATTCTTTAGTTTTGTGACAAGTTGGGTTCAAAAGATTGACGAAAATGGCAAGAATGTCGATTTGTTAATGAAGTCCGCCTGCAACGATTTGCAAAATGAAATTTTGTTATACCATTCAGATATCATTACATGTCCAAGTGGATATATGTTCGTTAAGAATGATTTGGTAAATAATAATTTGAAGTTCGATGTGTCTTTGTCAAGTGCTGCAGATAGGTTCTTCCTTCTGCAAATTGATCAGCAGTTTAAAGGCCATTTTTTAAGAGATGAAAGCGCTTGTCTTTTTTACAGGATAAGAAATGAAAGTATGTCGAATAAATTAAATGATTCTTTAATCAAAGACAATGAACTTTTTTATCAATACGTTCTTAATGACATCAACCCAAGGTATCGAATAAGAAGATTATTTTTGTCAAAGTCGAATTATATTTTGTTTGGTGCATACTTTAAAACAGGGCATTATTTTTTAGCGCTTAAATATGCAGTGATTTCTTTTTTTATTGATCCGATTAACTTTTTCAGGAC
>CAMBYJ010000230.1 GCA_945872015.1 Chitinophaga pinensis
TAAACAACTAGTATTGACTATAATTGAAACAATAACTGATTAAGTCAGTAAAAAAGCGACTTTTTAAAATAAACCAAGAATGAATATAGCAGTTGTAGGAACAGGATACGTTGGATTAGTTACCGGAACCTGTTTCGCAGAAAACGGGAATCACGTGACGTGTGTTGATATTGATGCGAATAAAGTGGAGAAAATGAAAAACGGAATTATTCCGATTTACGAACCACACTTAGATGTTTTATTCGAGCGTAACATCAAACAAAACAGATTAGTATTTACAACTAATCTTGAAGAAGCGATTAAAGATGCGACTATTATTTTCTTAGCATTACCAACTCCTCCGGGTGAGGATGGCTCTGCTGACTTGTCTTATGTACTTGGCGTTGCAAAGCAACTAGGTAAAATTATCAAGGACTATAAAATCATCATCAATAAAAGTACTGTGCCTGTTGGTACTGCAGAAAAAGTACGTGCTGCTGTAGCTGAAAATGCAACGTGTGAGTTTGATGTAATTTCTAATCCTGAATTTTTAAGAGAAGGATTTGCAGTGGATGATTTTATGAAACCAGATCGCGTGGTTATTGGAACCAAAAGCGAAAAGGCTAAAAAAATCATGAATGAACTATACGCTCCTTTCGTGCGTCAGGGCAATCCGATTTATTTTATGGATGAGCGTTCATCAGAGTTAACGAAGTATGCAGCGAATGCTTTTCTTGCAACTAAAATTACATTCATGAACGAGATTGCAAACTTATGCGAACGCGTGGGTGCTAATGTAGATTCAGTGCGTATCGGAATTGGTTCTGATGATAGAATTGGAAAACGATTTTTATTTGCAGGAATTGGATATGGCGGAAGCTGCTTTCCGAAAGATGTGCAAGCGTTAGCAAAAACATCTAGCGAATACAACTACGATTTCCAGATTTTAAATTCGGTAATGACAGTTAACGAAAAACAAAAAATTACCATCGTAGAAAAAATAAAAACATTTTATAATAATCAACTGGAAGGAAAGAAATTTGCCTTATGGGGATTAGCATTTAAACCTGATACGGATGATATTCGTGAGGCACCAGCTTTATACATCATTCGTGAATTATTAGCAGCTGGAGCAACAATATCAACGTTTGATCCTGAAGCAATGGCGAATGTGAAAAAATTACTAGGTGATACGATTGAATTTTCAAACGACCAATACGAAACTTTGAATGGTGCGGATGCATTAATCATTGCTACAGAGTGGTCGGTATTTAGAACTCCAGACTTTGAAAAAATGAACGGACTTATGAAATCGAAAGTAATTTTCGATGGAAGAAACTTATACGACTTACAACGAATGAATGACCTTGGCTACTATTACAACAGCGTAGGAAGAGATGTAGTAAAATCAAATTAATTACAATGGAAAAGAAAAGAGTTTTAATTACCGGTGCTGCAGGATTTTTAGGATCTCATTTGTGTGATCGTTTTATTCGCGAAGGATATGATGTGGTTGGAATGGATAATTTAATTACTGGCGACTTAAAAAACATCGAGCATTTATTCAAGTTAAAAGAGTTTGAATTTTATCATCACGATGTAAGTAAGTTTGTTCATGTACCTGGAAGAATAGATTATATTTTACATTTTGCTTCTCCTGCTAGTCCGATAGATTATTTAAAGATTCCTATTCAGACTTTAAAAGTTGGGTCACTAGGAACACATAACTTACTTGGCTTCGCGAAGGTGAAGAAAGCAAGAATCTTAGTTGCATCAACGAGTGAAGTATATGGCGATCCTACGGTACATCCACAAACAGAAGACTATTGGGGAAATGTAAATCCGATTGGTCCTCGTGGCGTGTATGATGAAGCGAAACGTTTTCAGGAAGCTATTACAATGGCTTACCACACCTACCATAATCTTGAAACAAGAATTGTAAGAATTTTTAATACCTATGGTCCACGTATGCGTCTGAATGACGGACGTGTATTGCCTGCATTCATAGGACAAGCACTGCGTGGTGAAGACTTAACTGTTTTTGGTGATGGATCACAAACGCGTTCGTTTTGTTATGTAGATGATTTGATAGAAGGAATTTATCGTTTGTTGATGAGTGATTATGTTTACCCGGTTAATATTGGCAATCCGCAAGAAATTACCATTCGTGAATTCGGTGAAGAGATCATCAAACTAACAGGAACAAAACAACAATTAATTACAAAGCCATTGCCTCAGGATGATCCGAAGCAACGCAAACCAGATATTTCAAGAGCAATAGAAATTTTAGGTTGGGAACCGAAAGTAAGTAGAGAAGAAGGATTACGAATTACCTATGAGTATTTCAAAAATCTTCCTCCTGAAGAATTAAATAAAACAGCACATCGTTTCGCATAAAAAATAATAACATGGAATATTCAGTTCACCCTTCGGCAATAGTAGACGAAGGATGTAAAATAGGAAAAGGAACAAAAATTTGGCACTTCTCTCATATTATGCCCAACTGTGAAATTGGAGAGAATTGCAATATCGGACAAAACGTAGTTGTATCGCCTCAAGTGATATTAGGCAACAATGTAAAAGTTCAGAACAATGTTTCTATCTACACAGGAGTAATTTGCGAAGACGATGTTTTTTTAGGACCAAGCATGGTATTCACAAATGTGATTAATCCACGTAGTGCAGTTAATCGTCGTGATCAATATTTAAAAACAACTGTTAAGCGCGGTGCATCTATTGGTGCTAATGCAACAATAGTTTGCGGACATGATATTGGTGCGTTTGCTTTTATTGGTGCAGGTGCTGTTGTAACTAAGAATGTTCCTGATTACGCTTTAGTAATTGGAAACCCTGCTCGTCAAACAGGCTGGATGAGTGAATTTGGACATAAATTAAAATTTGATTCAGAAGGAATTGCAGTTTGTCCGGAGAGCAATGAAAAATACCAACTAAAAAATAATTTAGTAACTAAGTTGTAAAATGAGAGATTATCAAAATAGCAAAATAAAATTTGCAGTTATTGGTTGCGGACATATTGGTAAACGTCATGCAGAAATGATTCGTCGTAATGAGGAAGCAGAATTAGTGGCGATGTGCGATATACGTGCAAAAGAAGATTGTGGATTAGAAACTTTCGAAGGAGTTTCATTTTATCAGTCGCCTGACGAGATGTTGAAGAACCATCCTGAAATCGATGTAGTGAATGTTTGTTCTCCAAACGGATTACATGCAGAGCATTCGTTAAAGGCACTCGAATTTCAAAAACATGTAGTTTGCGAAAAGCCAATGGCTATTAATAAAGCAGATTGCGAAAAAGTAATTTATAAAGCACTACAAGTATCAAGAAATGTATTTGGGGTAATGCAGAACCGTTACTCTCCACCCTCAGCTTGGTTGAAGGATGTAATTTCTAATAATCGATTAGGAGAAATTTATATGGTGCAATTAAATTGCTTTTGGAATCGTGATGAACGTTATTATACAGGCAAGAACTGGAAAGGCTCAAGTGATTTAGATGGTGGTACTTTGTTTACTCAGTTTTCTCACTTCATCGATATTATGTATTGGGTATTTGGTGATATCACCGATATCAATGGTGTATTTGCCGACTTTAATCATGAGCATTCAACATCGTTTGAAGATTCAGGAATTGTGAATTTCAAATTTGTAAATGGAGGAATGGGATGCATAAATTACTCAACTGCTGTATGGGATAAAAATTTAGAAAGCAGTATCACTGTTATTGGTAGCAACGGAAGTATTAAAGTGGGCGGGCAATATATGAACGAAGTGGAATACTGCCACATCAAAGATTATGTAATGCCTGAATTACCTCCTGC
>CAMBYJ010000231.1 GCA_945872015.1 Chitinophaga pinensis
ACAGGCTATACAGGTGCAGGTGGATTTGAATTATATTTCGAAAATCAATATGCTCAGACTATCTGGGATGCAGTAATGCAGGCCGGTGCGGAATATGGAATTAAACCTGCTGGATTAGGTTGTCGTGATACATTGAGATTGGAAATGGCTTTTTGCCTTTATGGAAATGATATCGATGATACGACCTCTCCAATTGAAGCAGGCCTTGGTTGGATTACAAAATTTACAAAGTCATTCACTAATTCTGATGCGCTTAAATCGCAAAAGGAAAATGGCGTAAATCGTAAGTTATGCGGATTTGAAATGGTAGAGAAAGGCATTCCTCGTCATGGTTATACAATTTGTGATGCTGATGGAAATGAAATCGGAGTTGTAACATCAGGAACACAATCGCCTTCATTGCAAAAGGCTATCGGTATGGGCTATGTGCAAACGGTACATTCTGCGGCAGGATCAGATATTTATGTTGCTATTCGTGACAAAAAAATTAAAGCAACTATTGTAAAAACACCATTTATACAGCAATAAAAAATATGTCGGGAAGTAATCGTACGATTGAAGTTTGCTTAACACCTGCAATTATTCATCTGCATGATTTATCAAATGCAATAGTTGTAGTGATTGATGTTTTGCGCGCTACATCTTCGATGTGTGTGGCTTTTACTCAAGGAGTGACTAGTATTGTTCCAGTTGCTACTATCGAAGAAAGCATTGACTATAAAGAGAAAGGTTTCTTAATTGGTGCAGAACGTAATGGTGAAATGCTAGAGGGATTTGATATTGGTAATTCGCCATTTAGTTACATGGATGAAAAAGTAAAGGGTAGAGATATTGCATTAACCACTACCAATGGAACTCAAGCAATTGCTGCTGCCAAAGACGCTAAGCAAATTGTGGTTGGCTCATTTTTAAATTTAGATGCATTATGTAATTGGTTAGCTACGCAAGATGGAAACATTGTTCTTCTTTGTTCTGGATGGAAAAACTCAGTGAACATGGAAGATAGTTTATTTGCAGGCGCCGTGGTTCATCAAATGAAAGGTGACTTCGATTTTACTAATCTACGTGACACAGCTATTATCGCTGAGCGTTTGTATGTTTTAGCTAAAGATGATTTAAATGAATTTTTGGAAGAGTCATCACATAGAAATAGGTTAAAGAAATTAAATATCGATAAGGATATAGAATATTGTTTAACTCCTAATCAGGCTCATGTTGTACCAGGTATCGTTAACGGAGTAATGATTGATTTACTGAAACAGTAGTTTTTGATTATCCGACAGCAAACATTTATAATCGTTTAACTGTAGTACTTGTCTTGTTTTTAGTAAATGTCTGATGCAATTTTGCGGGCATGAAAAAACTTGTTTTTGTATGCAGTTTAGTAATTATAATTTTTGCTTTTAGTTTTGATTTAACAGGTTGGGGTTTCTGGGGACATCAGCGAATAAATCAGAAGGCGGTTTATTGCTTACCGCAGCCGCTATTACAATTCTATAAAGCCAATATCAATTTTATAACTAAGCATGCCGTTGATCCTGATATGCGTCGTTATGCCGACCCTGATGAAGCGCCAAGGCATTATATCGATTTAGATAGGTATGGAGATCATCCGTTCGACTCGTTGCCTAAAGTTTGGAAAGATGCAGTTTTGAAAATAGGAGAGGATACACTTAAGGCACACGGAATTGTTCCCTATCATATTCAAACAATGTTATACCGACTGACAGCTGCTTTTAAAGAAAAAAATGAATATAAGGTTCTAAAGTACTCTGCTGAAATAGGTCATTATATCGGAGATGCACATGTGCCTTTGCATTGCACTCGTAATTATAACGGACAGTTGACAGGTCAGCATGGAATTCATGGTTTTTGGGAGTCGCGAATTCCTGAATTGATGGGCGATAATTATAATTACTTACTTGGGCGCTCACTTTTTGTTGAACATCCAACAACAATGATCTGGCAAACTTTATCCGAAAGTTTTGCTGCAAAAGATTCTGTTTTATTTCTCGAAGCAATGTTGAATAAGCAGTTCAGTTCGGATAAGAAATATTCCTATGAGGTAAAGGGGAGGCAATTGGTTAAAGTTTACAGTAAAGAATACACGCAAGCTTATGATAAATTACTAAACGGTATGGTTGAAAGGCGTATGCGAAAAGCTATTTTTATGACAGCCTCATTCTGGTACACCGCGTGGGTCAATGCAGGTATGCCCGACTTAAATGATGGAGATACGGAAGAATTGTTGCAGGCCGAAATGATTGATTCAATCAACGATTCAAAAACAAATAATGCTTCTAATTTATTTCTGAAAGGTCACGATGATTAATGGAAGGATATCGTTAATATTGTACTTGTATTTTATGTTAAGAATAATTACTCTTTTGTGCGTTATATGCTCTCTCTATTCATGTAAAAACCAATCAGAAGTTTTTATGAAAATGAATGGCGATTGGAAAATGTATGTTCAGGAAGGACAAATGCAGGAATGCTGGAAGATGATTGATAAGAATAATTATGCTGGAAAATGTTTGCTAATGAATAATGAGGATACTTTATTTTTTGAAACTATGAAAATTCATAAAATGAATGACCGATTTTATTATTCTACTTCATTTGTTTCAAACGGTGTTCTTCATGAAACGGATTTTGTTTTGAAAAAAATGAATAACAAAAAATTAATCTTTGAAAATAAGTTACACGATTTCCCGCAAACAATTGCCTATACTTTTTATTCACCCGATTCGATGCTCGCAAAAATTGGAGGAATTGAAAAGGATACCCTTCGTTACGAGTATTTCCCTATGAAAAAAATAAGCAAGTAGTAAATCTTTGATAATCGAATAATGAAAGTTTTACTCACCACACTTAATGCAAAGTATATTCATCTGAATTTAGCTATACGTCTTTTGTATAGTTTGAATAAAGATCGCCATCCAGGCTTATCGTTTAAAGAATTTACAATCAAAGAATCAACTGATTCTATTGCACAGTTTTGCAAGGATTTCGACATTGTTACTTTTAGTTGTTATATCTGGAATATAACGCCTACGATGGCAGTGGCTAAATTATTAAAGGAACTAAATCCGAATATTAAAATACTTTTAGGTGGACCAGAAGTGAGTTATGAATATGATGATATTATCAATAAGTCATACATCGATTATATCATTGTTGGAGAAGGCGAAATTCCGATGGTGAATTTTCTGAACGATTTTCCTGAGGTAACGAATGTACCGAATCTTGTACATAAGAATGCAAATGACGAAGTTGTTTTTCATCCTCAGAGTGCTACTTTCGATTTAAAGAATTATGCAGGAATAAATCCTTATCAATTTGATGATCCATCAGAATTAAAAAACAAAGTTGGATACATTGAAACTTCACGTGGTTGTCCTTATAAATGCGAATTTTGTTTAGCCTCTCTCGATAATAAAGTTCGTTATTTGCCAATTGAAACGATTAAAAGTAATTTGCTTTACTTAATAACACACGGTCGTGTAATAAAATTTCTAGATAGAACCTTCAATGTGAAACGTGATTTCACTATTGATATGTTCGGTTTTATTTTACAACATCATAAGCCAGGAAATATTTATCAATTTGAAATTACTGCTGATATCGTTCATCCTGATATTGTAAAATACATTCGCGAAAATGTCCCTCCTGGAGTGTTTCGATTTGAAATAGGGATTCAAACTGTCAATCAAAAAGCAAATTTAGAAGTTAGTCGTAAGCAGAACTTCGACAAAACAGCTGCAGTAATTAAACAACTCGATGATATCATCGAGATGCATCTTGATTTAATTG
>CAMBYJ010000232.1 GCA_945872015.1 Chitinophaga pinensis
AGTGGAACCTTTTGGTTTTACGGATAACTATTGCACGGTAATGGCTTTCGAACCAGCATCGCTCAAAAACAAAATGTACAACATCGATCGAATTGCCTCGGTTGAATTTAACAATCAAAGTTGCCTTTTTGAAAGTGACTACGAACAACAAATTCCAGATGCCTTTGGTTTTGCTTTTTCAGGTGAAAAGTTTCCCGTTCAACTTGACCTTCCTCTAAAATACTATCTGCTCCTCAAAAATGATTACCCAATGACAGCTCCACACTTCAAATTCAATGCTAAAAAAGACATGTACGAACTGAATATTGAGGTCAACGATTTGGCTCCGATTGAACGGTTTTTGAAGGGGATGGAATAAGGGAATGCTCTAAATTAGTTGCTAACTTTAACAAATAACATATTAGACTAAAACAAAATCATTAAAAATAGAAAAAGTATGTGTGTAGTATCGGATAAAATAAAATTTTGTACGTGTGTTGAAGGCGCTTTTGAAGAAGGCGCTTACGAAGAGTTGCCGCATTATTGGCTATTGCATCGTTTTAACAATCAGAAAGGTTGCGAGGCTATGGGAATATCAGTGATGCCCTTAGATTATTTGAAGCCCAACTATTTATTGAATGCACAAACATTAGGCGATAGGATTAATGAAAAAGATGCCTTTGATAAAATTATTAAGTTTAAACCTAAGGATCAATTAGAAATTGTAATTAATAATTTATCGGATGACGAATTAGATCGAATGTCTTTTTGTTTCATCTTTAAAAAAGGAAAATGGATAGAAAAAGAATACGATACGTTTGAAATAATGAGTCATTACGATGAATTAGCCTACGGTGATTTTGATGAATTGAAAGAAAAATCAGCGAAGTAGCAAGCAACAATTAGTTCAATTTAATTTAATGCTGCTGCTCAAGGTAGCCATTAGCAATAAATCCCAGAGAATATATACCTATGATTTATTGCTTTTGTAAGAGTAAATTTCTATTATTGTTTAGTAAAAATAATTGTAGAAATAGAAGTCATTCCTCCATTTACTACAGTATTTTTTATTTTAAGTGTCGTTGAATTTAATACTTCCAATTCATACTCAGAACCATCAAGAGTTATTAGCGTCTCAGTAGCATTAAAGGACCAAGCTCCTCCATCGGATGTTTGAGGGTCTAATGGATCACATTTTGTTGGACCTTCATCAATTGTTACAGTATTGTTTGCATTAAATATGTTTAAATTATCTTGTTGACAAGATGCAATCTGGTCGTAATACTCAACATTATCCATTACATAAGAAGTCAATATCCAATTTTTACCTGTTATTAATTCTGTTTTTGTTGGAGCTGGAGTAGGAGTTTCTTTTTTACAGCTTACAACTGTTATTCCTAAACCTAGTACTAGTAGAGCTAAAGTAATTTTACTAATTGCTTTCATAATTTTTGTTTTTTTTAATGGTTTATATTGTGATGAATGGGCAGGTATTGGTGTTTTTTATCTTTCTACAATAAAATTGATAGATTGAGAATGATTATCAGTGGTAAATTCAGTTGCGGTTGTTTGAGCGAATGAAATACCATTACAAAGAACCGTAAGGATAGCTAAGGAAAGTTTTTTCATGAGAGGTGGTTTTATACTTTAATTATAAAAACAAATTTTTACTAAAGGTAATTATTTTTTATCCAAGACACTAATATTATATTTTTCATCGTCTCGATTGGCAAATAGAGGATAAAGACAATTTCGAGAACTTAGCGATACTGAAATGTACCGATGTTTTGGTGTCTCTTTTGTTTTAAGTGTCTCTCGACTTACTTCGGCAGGCTCAGCACAAGTCGCTCGATTCACTTAAAGGGCATCGAGTCCGTCGCGGCGAGAGGCACGGCACCGAAATCAATTATTGGTTGCCGAAATAAAATTTATGACGGTTTCCATTCTCATCTGCTAGTACATAAATACCCTCAGCTATATCTAATTTTAGACGCGTTTCGCCCGCTAAGATTGCTTTATTCAAGAAGATATTTCCGGCCATATCGAAAAGTTGAATCTGCGTTTCATTTTCAGTGAATACATGTAATTCACCATTGACTTGCCAAATTTTCCAGGTAGAATTCAAATCGGTAAGTCCCGCTGGTTCATTTAGTTCAACCTTGGTAACATAACTAAGGACGGTAGAACATGAATCGTCATAGATGGCGTAGTTCACCAAACCTCTGGTAATATCGTCGAAACCATCGTAAATTCCATTTTCAATAGTTGCTGAATCAGAAGAACAAAAACAATTCGTATTGACTTGAAAGTTTTTATCGGTGATGTTTTCGAGGTTATAATTTACATTATTACACAATTGATTGTACATTATTTGTGCTGAACTTGGATTAGTTCCGCGAACTTGTACGCCCGTTCCATTATCGGTTATTGTGTTGTTTGTTAGCAATGAATTATCGCCAAGTTTAACTGCAATTGAATTATTAGTAAAGGTTGAATTCGAAATGGTCGAAGAGCCGGAATCATCGATACCGACATTATTCCCATCAAAGAAACAATCAATAATTTGTACGCCAAATGTTTCTGCAAAGGCGAAATCATTATTAATGAAGCTGCAGTTTTGAATTGTTCCAGGGCAGCTAATTATATTATTGGTGTTTCCGTTGAAGATACAATCAACTAAAGTTATACTATTCGACCAAGTAACGGAACAGAAATTTTGGCTGAATTGGCAATTTGTTGCATTCATAGAACCATAGGTATATTGCGCGGCTTGCCCAACACTGTTCTTTTCGAAAACGCAATTCGTGTAGTATAAGTCTGCATTTAATTGAAGTGCATAATTATTGTTTTTAAAACGGCAATTGGTAAAATTATAGATAGCTCCAGGTTCCGGGATATCATTATAAATTCCATTCCATGCATTTTGCAGTACGATTCTATCCAATTGGCAAGATCCACCTTGACTTCCTTTTATACTTATTCCTAGCCAGTTTTGAAATCCATCGGTGGTATCACTGCTGGTAAATTTGATTTTATTAGCGTCTGTGCCAAGCGCAACTAAGGTGCCTCTGATTTCTAAATAGAGAAAATTACCTGTGTTAAAAGAATAGTCAGCGGTAAAACGCACCTCACATCCTGGTTCAATGGTCAATGTTTTTCCAGGAAAAACAACTATGGAACCAGTAACAATATAGGGGCTACCAGCTGCTGTCCAGGTAGTATTTTGATAAATTCCGCCAGAAACGGATGTTTGGGAAAATGATACCCCAGCGGAGAAAATAATAAAAAGGGCGATTAAATTTTTCATAGTTTAATTACTTTAAAAACCTTTGTAGTGGTACTTTCCTGATCAACTTTCACAAAGTAGATTCCTGCTTGAAGAAAACTAAGGTCGAATACATTTTGACTTGTGGCAACTATGAAAAACGGTTGACCATTTGTGTTGTAAATACATAGTTGATCTATGGCTGTTTCTTGAAAAATTTTCAAGTAATCCGAAACAGGATTGGTATACGAAAGCGTGGAACTGATTGTTGGGACCAATCCTGCACCCTGAGATTCAAATTTTTGAACCGTTCCCAAAATCGAAGTACAAGTGGTATCATAAATAGTATAATTGATAAGTCCTTTTGTAATATCATCGTAGCCATCAATTATATAAATTTCGATGGTGGAAGAATCAAGACCACAAAAACAATTACTCAGAAGAGAATAATTCATGTTGGTGTTGTTTTCCACATTATAAATGATATTACTACAGATTTCATTGTCATAAATCTGTGGGCTATCCTGCACTGTTGATACATTTGAAATGCGCAGTCC
>CAMBYJ010000233.1 GCA_945872015.1 Chitinophaga pinensis
TCCTTACTCGTATAATTTGTATCTGAATTATAAAAATGGATATGTCTATCAAACGCATTATAATTTTATCAAGCGTATTACTAACCATAAAACATATACTAATTTGCGAAAAGCAGATTATTGGTTTTCGGATAATTTAACTCCGAAGAGTAAAATACTTTTAATTGACGATGAAAAACAAGCAATCGTTTATTATGACCGCTTTTACAATCTGATCTACGAGAACTTTACCAATTCGATGCTATTTGTGAACCCTGCCCTTGGCACCAACTCAGAACCCGCGCGCTTTGACTACTGCACCAACATTAAGCAAAACAAGATTTATGGTATTGGAGGCTTTAACAAAAAAGCTATTCAAATTTCAAGTTGGTCCTTTTAAAAAACGAGAATCTCCAAAAAAATTACAGCAAAAAAAAGAGGCCTCGAAATTCGAAGCCTCTGAATATTTTGTAGGGATTTGAAATTAAGCTTCTGCTACAGGCATAACTGTAACATACGATTTATCATCTCTCTTTTTACGGAACATTACTGTACCATCAACTAAAGCAAATAATGTATGATCTTTTCCGATACCTACATTATCACCTGGATGATGTTTTGTACCACGTTGACGTACGATGATGTTACCTGCAATCACTCGTTGACCGCCATATATTTTAATACCTAAACGCTTACTGTGTGATTCACGACCGTTCTTGGAACTACCGACACCTTTCTTGTGAGCCATTTTATTTTAATTTTATTCGGTTAATATTAATTAAGCTGTAATTGATTCAATCTGGATTTTCGTAAATGATTGGCGGTGACCATTCAATTTCTGATATCCTTTACGACGTTTCTTTTTAAAGATCAATACTTTGTCGCCTTTTAAATGAGCTAATACCTTAGCAGTAACTTTTGCTCCAGATACTGTAGGCGCACCTACCTTAACTGAACCATTGTTATCTACCAATAATACTTGGTCGAAACTAACTGAATCTCCTTCATTTGCATCTAAACGATGAACGAAAACCGGCGCATCCTGAGATACTTTAAATTGTTGACCGGCAATATTTACAATAGCGTACATGATAATTGTTTATTTCTTTCCTTCTTTTAAGGGAGGGCAAAGTTAATATTATCTTTAGAAATAAACAAGCAAGTGTTGAGAAAGTTGGATTTAAATTCTTAATGGGCCCAACATAAATACTTAAATCACTGTTATTCAACAGCTTTCTTAGGCTTAACGGCTATCAAGCCCACCCCACCTAATATTGCGACCATTGCTAAAACCTGCACACCGTTAATCGTTTCGCCATCGGCAAAGCCCCAGCACATAGCAACAATGGGTATTAAATAGGTAACAATACTCGCAAAGAGTGGTCCCGCGATTTTAACCAACTGAAAATAAAGATAGTTAGATACCGCAGTTCCAAACAAGGCCAAAGTACAAATGCATGCAAATGAAAAACTGGCTTGTGGCATTGTATTAAAACGCTCTAAAAAATCAGTTGAAAACAAGTAAACGGTATACGGAATACCCACAAATAACAAACCTGCTCCTGAGATAACCAATGAATTAATTGAGGATAATTTACCTTTAATTGTGTTGACACTTAATCCATAAAATAGTGTAGCTAACACAATTAATGCAGCATAAAAAAACTTGAACTCAATGCTGCCATCCGCCCTTACAAATACCAATGCCGCTGCGCCAATAAATCCTACAGCCACACCGAGCTTTTGAAATAAATTAAAACGCAGTTTAAAAATAGCGGCGCCGATCAACAATGTAAAAACTGGAGTCAATCCGTTAAGCATACCCGCAACCGAACTACTAACATGCGTTTGAGCGGTAGCAAATAATAATGCTGGCAATCCCGATCCAAATAAACCGACAACAATAATATACTTCCATTTTTCACCTGGGATGTCTTTTAGCTTTCTTGCAATTAGCGGTAACGTTGCAAAACAAGCAACCATCATCCTAATAGAAGCAAGTTGATCAGGTCGGAAGCTTATAAGTCCGCGCTTCATTAAAATAAATGAGCTGCCCCATATCAATGATAATAGAATCAAATAAATCCACTTCAGCGATTTCTTTGGCTCCATCTATCGCTTCTTACTTTTTACAGATTTAAAATCTTTTCTCCCATGCACTTCTTTTCTCCCATGCACTTCTTTTTTCTCATGAAATGCTCCTTTGAAATCAGGATTCTCTTTACGTTTCTGGCGATCAATTTCGCGCAGCATTTCTTGTCGCTCTTCATAAGGAGTGGTCAACACCTCTACTTTTTCTGGAAGCTGAACTTTTTCAATTCTTTGTTTGATGAGCTCTTGAATCTTCTGAATATGGTATTCATCTGCAGGAGTCACAAATGTTAAGGAAGCACCTGTTTTAAAAGCCCTTCCTGTTCTGCCTATTCGGTGTACATAATCTTCATAGATAATAGGCACATCAAAATTGATTACATGCGACACATCCGGGATATCTAAACCGCGTGATGCCAAATCAGTTGTAATTAAAAATCTCAGCTGCTCATCTTCGCGAAAAGCCTGCATAGCATTAATACGTGTTTGCTGAGTTTTATTTCCATGTATAATACGAACATGATCTAATCCATAAACACGCTCCATGTATTTCCCAATATCAGAAGCAATGGCTTTTGTTTTACAAAATACAATTACCTTTTTAAAGGTTTCGTCTTTGAAAAGATAATTCAATAAATTAATTTTTGTTTTGATGTTGGGCAACTCATATACAACCTGACTAACGGTTTCGGCAGTACGAACTTCAGGTGCAATATTTATCTCGATTGGAAACGCCATAAAATCGCCAGCGATTTTTTTCACCAGTTCCGACATAGTTGCGGAGAATAGTAAATTTTGACGCTTACGAGGCACAACTTCTAAAATTCGATGAAACTGAGAGATAAAGCTCTTATCCATCAAACGTTCAGCCTCATCTAAAACAAGATATTTTATTTTTTTTGTTTGAATATGACCTGCAAGGTATAAATCTAAAAATCTTCCAGGAGAGGCTACTAATAAATCAATCCCTTCACTAACTGCAGCAATTTGTTCTTTGGCGCCTTGACCACCGAAAACTACGGCATATCTTAAATCAGTGTATTTAGTGAGCTCTTTTAATGCATTACCCACTTGAATTGATAACTCACGAGTAGGAACAAGTATTAATGCTCTTGGTGAATTTTCTTGCGCATAATTTAGTAAACGCAATATAGGCAGCAAGTAGGCAGCAGTCTTACCAGTTCCTGTTTGAGCAATACCAATTACATCCTGTCCACCAAGAACTACAGGTATTGCTTTTTGCTGAATGGCGGTAGGTGTTTCATAACCCAGATCACTTACAGCATTTAGTAATTGTCGGTTAAGTTTAAAATCGTTGAAAGAATTCACGCAGCGAAATTACAACTAATTATCGTGGCGAGAGAGTGTTTATCGTAATAAGGTTACCCTTCCGAAAGTTTCTATGCGTTTTCGCTGTAACGACTTATACTCCATTTTGTAAACAAACACACCTTCCTGAACATAATTACCTTGGTAGGTTCCATCCCACTCCGCTTCAGGATTATTTGTCTCAAACAAAACTCTGCCCCATCTATCAAGCAATTGAAAATAAAAATCAGAAACATTTACTGTAAATAATTTCAATACATCATTTTTACCATCGTTATTAGGAGTAAAGCAAGATGGAACATAGGCGTAAGTATTAATCAAGTGCAAAAGCACATTACTTGCACTATCAATGCACCCTTCATCACTTTCACCAATTAATGTTATGATGTATC
>CAMBYJ010000234.1 GCA_945872015.1 Chitinophaga pinensis
CGATTTATTAGAAGCAAGAAAAGGAGTAGTAGAATTTTTATTATTAAATCATCCGTTAGATTGTCCTGTATGTGATCAAGCAGGTGAGTGCCATTTGCAAGATTTAAGTTATCAGCACGGACTTGCAAAATCACGTTACGAGTTTAAGCGACGTGAGTTTGAAAAAATTGATATCGGTGAGAATATAAAATTACACATGACGCGTTGCATCTTATGTTACCGTTGTGTGAAAGTTGCCGATCAGGTTTGTGATTCACGTGTACATGGTGTCATCAATAGAGGCGATGTTGCTGAAATTTCTACCTACATTGAAAAATCATTGGATAGCGATTTCTCAGGTAACGTAATTGATGTTTGTCCTGTTGGCGCATTAACAGATCGTACATTCCGTTTCAAAAGTCGTGTTTGGTTTACAAATCCAATGAATGCACATCGTAACTGTACGAAGTGTTCTGGTAAAACAGTTTTATGGACGAGTGGTGATGATGTATTACGTGTATCTGCGCGTAAAGATGTTCATGGAGAAGTAGAAGAGTGGATTTGTAATGAATGTCGTTTTGAAAAGAAAGAAAAATCAGATTGGACAATTGAAGGTCCTCGTCATATCGATCGTAAATCAGTTATTTCTGCTAATCACTACGAAGTGAAAAAGCAATTAAAGATTGATGTATCGAATCAAAAATCAATTGATGAGCGTGCTCACAATAATTAAAAATTAAATCATCCCGATTAAAATCAGAATATGGAATTCTTATTAATAAAATTTGTGCTTGTAGTGATTGTGTTTGCAGTGTCGTTGGGCATTGCAGCATATTCTACTTATGCAGAGCGCAAAATAGCAGCGTTTTTACAAGACAGGGTTGGTCCTGATAGAGCAGGTCCTTTTGGAATATTGCAACCAATGGCTGATGGAGTAAAAATGTTCATGAAAGAAGAAATTATTCCTTCTAATGCCGATCGCTTACTATTTATTCTAGGTCCTTGTATTATGATGATGACAGCTTGTATGACAGGTGTTGTTATTCCTTGGGGACACGGATTAGAAATTAACGGAACATTTTATCCTGTGCAGATTACCGATATTAATATTGGAATTTTATACGTGTTTGGAGTTGTATCAATTGGTGTATACGGAATTATGATTGGTGGATGGGCTTCAAATAATAAATACTCTTTAATGGGAGCTATTCGTGCATCATCACAGATGATTAGTTATGAATTAGCAATGGGTATGGCAGTGATTGCATTAATCATGACAACCGGTACATTGAGCTTACGTGAAATGGTAGAACAACAGCAAGGTTTTCACTGGAACGTATTTACGCAACCGTTAGGATTCATTTTATTTATCATTTGCGCATTTGCAGAATGTAATCGTACGCCATTTGATTTGCCTGAGTGCGAAACAGAATTAGTAGGAGGGTATCATACAGAGTATAGCTCAATGAAACTTGGATTCTATTTATTTGCTGAATACATCAACATGTTTATTAGTTCAGCAATCATTGCTTCATTGTATTTCGGTGGATATAATTTTCCATTCATTGATCAATTAGGATTATCGCCAAATATGTTATCAATTGTTGGAACATTAATTTTCTTCGGAAAGATTTTCTTTTTCATTTTCTTCTTCATGTGGATTCGCTGGACGATTCCAAGATTCAGATATGATCAGTTAATGCACCTTGGATGGAGAACAATGATTCCATTGGCAATTATTAATATTCTTGGTACAGGTGTTTATGTACTTTATAAAAACGGACAATTACATTTTTAATATCAGATAAGAAAGCAATCATGCAACTTACCAACCGATCAAAAATCGTAGTAAATAAAGAGATGACCTTCGCAGAAAAAATTTATCTGCCAGCGATTCTTAGTGGTTTACTTATTACTATAAAACATTTATTCCGTAAGAAAGCAACGGTTAAATATCCAGAGCAGACTCGTCCAATTGCACCTGTTTACAGAGGTTGGCATGTTTTAAAGAGAGATGAGCAAGGTCGTGAAAATTGTACGGCTTGCGGATTATGCGCTGTGGCTTGTCCTGCAGAAGCAATCACAATGACTGCTGCAGAGCGTAAAAAAGGCGAGGAACATTTATATCGCGAAGAAAAATATGCAGCTGTTTATGAAATCAATATGTTGCGTTGTATTTACTGCGGATTATGCGAAGAAGCTTGTCCGAAGGAAGCAATTTTCTTAACGGACAGAATGGTTCCTTCAGATATGGTTAGAACTAATTTTATTTTCGGAAAAGATAAATTAGTAGAAGGCAAAGAAGCAGATAAGCGTATCGATGTTTCTAAAAGACAAAATGCACATCGTCATCAGTAATAATTAAAAATATTTCAACTTGAATCCATCATTACCATTCTTCGTACTTGCAACAATGTCGGTGTTTAGCGCACTGATGGTTGTATTGTCTCGCAAGCCAGTACACAGCGTACTCTATCTGATATTTTGTTTTTTTACTATTGGGGGACATTATTTATTATTAAATGCTCAGTTTTTATTTGCTGTACATATCATTGTTTATGCTGGAGCCATCATGGTTCTCTTCTTATTTACATTGATGTTTATCAATATGAATAAAGAGCTAGAGCCTCACAAAACTAATTTGCTTAAAGGTGCTGCAACGGTAGCCGCTGGATGCTTACTATTAGTAATGGTAGGTGTAACAAAGGGTGCAGAGACATTAACTGCTAATTCTTCACGCAACGATGTTGGTACTGTAGCAAATTTAGGGAAGGCATTATATGGTCAATATTTATTGCCATTTGAATTAATCTCCATCTTGTTGTTAGCTGCAATGGTAGGAGCTGTATTATTAGGAAAAAAATCTGTAGAATAAAATGAATTCAATACTACAATATATACCGCTAAATTATTACGTAGCGTTGGCTGCAATTCTATTCGCAATTGGCGTGATGGGCGTTTTGTTTCGTCGTAATGCCATTATCATATTCATGTGCATTGAGTTAATGTTAAATGCCGTTAATATGTTGCTTACTGCTTTCTCTACCTTTCATGGTGATGAATCAGGACAAGTAATGGTATTCTTCATTATGGCTGTAGCTGCTGCAGAAGTTGCTGTAGGTTTAGCAATACTTGTAATGATTTACAACAATATCAGAACGGTTGATATTGACGAATTAAATAAACTAAAAGGATAATAACGAATTTAAATAACGAACACCAAATGATGGTTCAATTTGCCTGGTTAATACCTCTGCTTCCGCTACTAGGATTTATAATAGTGGGAGTTTTAAATAAAAGACTCAACGTTGCATTGAGTGGTGGCATCGCTACTGCTGCTGTATTTATTTCATTTATCATTTCTGCAATAATTTTCGGAGAAGTTGCGCAAGAAGGTTCTATTCCTGAAAGAGTGGTATTGTTCGATTGGATTTCGTCGGGTACACTATCTATTCCGTTTTCATTTTTAATTGATCGTTTATCAGTTATTATGTTGATGGTTGTAACAGGTGTTGGAACATTAATTCATTTGTATTCTATTGGATATATGAGTCATGAACAAGATCATCCACGTTTCTTCTCGTATTTGAATTTGTTCGTGTTCTTTATGTTGTTGTTAGTGCTAGGCTCTAACTACATTGTAATGTTTGTTGGTTGGGAGGGAGTAGGACTTTGCTCTTATTTATTAATCGGATTCTGGTTTAAGAACATCGATTATAGTAACGCTGCTAAAAAAGCGTTCATCATGAATCGTATTGGCGATTTAGGATTATTGTTGGGTGTGTTTTTAAT
>CAMBYJ010000235.1 GCA_945872015.1 Chitinophaga pinensis
ATCTGAAGTAACCAATCACTCACATCCGACTTACAAGAAGTTCGGAGTCATCCATTATTGTGTTCCCAATATTGCGAGTCGCGTTGCTAAAACAGCATCCTTTGCATTAAGTAATATTTTTACTCCAATTATATTAAGTATAGGAGAAAGTGGAGGAGTAGAGTCTCTTTTGGAAAAAGATAAACATGTTAGAGATGCTGCTTATCTATACAGAGGAATGGTTACCAATAAATATGTTTCGGAAATTACGCGCTTGCCTTACCGAGATTTAAACCTATTGATGGCTACCCGCTTTTGATAGTTTCTTAAAACTTTTACAAGCTGTTTTTAATTCGCAAATGTCGCACTTCGGATTTTTTGCGGTGCAAACATATCTTCCATGAAGAATTAACCAATGATGAGCAATATGAATTAACTCCTCTGGTATGTGCTTCACCAATTGCTTTTCTGTTTCTAATGGTGTAGTCGAGTTGGTTGTTAATCCAATTCTTGCAGAGACTCTAAATACATGAGTATCGACTGCCATTTTGGGCTGGTTAAAAACTACAGATGCAACAACATTGGCCGTTTTTCTTCCAACTCCAGGCAATAAAACGAGGTCATCAACATTGGATGGGACAATTCCTTTAAACTTCGACATTAAAAGTTGCCCCAGGCCAACTAAATGCTTGGCTTTATTATTAGGGTAGCTAATTGATCTAATTAACTCAAATACATCTTCAACTGTCGACTTAGAAAGCGATTTAGCATCCGGATATTTTTTAAATAACTTGGGCGTGACCATGTTAACACGCTTATCGGTGCATTGGGCAGAAAGGACAACAGCAACAATTAACTCATAAGGATTAGAGTAAGTGAGTTCCGTTTCAGCATTAGGAACATTTTGTTTGAAATAATCTAAAACAAATGTGTATCGCTCTTTCTTAGTCATGTGCAATACTATGAAAAACGAACAAAAATTGAAAGCCGGACTTTTTGGTTTCCGGCTTTCACAATGTTAACAATTAAAATGGAGCACTAATTCTTGCGTAATTCATGATACTCTCTCTCAAAAAAGGTGGGGGAGTAATCAACGAATCATCCAATGCTTTTGAAATTGCTACCATTTCCTGGTAGATTTCATTAACTTCTTCGTTGTTATCTATCGTATATTGAACCTCTACTGTTTTTAATAATTGAGTTTCATTATACAGGTAATCAACTAAATCATTTAAAGTACATTCCGATTTCATAGGCGTTATTTTTATCCATAACGCCATTAAAGCCGCTTTTATTGTTTAGTCAGCACTTAGCATTAGATTTTTTTCTTCAATCATTTTTCTAAGGTTGATGATCGCATATCTCATGCGGCCTAGAGAAGTGTTGATACTTACATTCGTAGCTTCAGCAATTTCTTTAAAACTCATATTCCCATAGTGACGCATAATAACCACTTCTTTTTGATCAAATGGAAGCTGATCAACTAACTGACGTACTTGTGTCTGAATTTGTTTATTAATGATTCTATCTTCAATATTAGAATCCATTAAAGGTAGCGTATCGAAAATGCTATACTCTTCGCTGTCGTAAGCCATTGGCATACGCTTCTGTCCTCTAAAATGATCGATAGTAAGATTGTGAGCAATTCTTAAAACCCAGCTTAAGAATTTACCTTCTTCGTTATAATTACCAGAACGAAGGGTGTTAATCACTTTAATAAACGTGTCTTGGAAAATATCATTTGCCAGATCGCTGTCTTTAACCAGTAAGTAAATACTGGTGTAAACTTTCTTTTCGTGACGAATGATTAATTTTTGTAGGGCATTTTCATCACCCTTGATAAACTGAGCTACAAGCTCATTGTCTGAGATTTGTTGGGTACACATAGTTCCTCCTTTTAAGTAGGTTTGAATAAGAAGATTAATTTTTTTCTATGTGTAAAGTTTCCCTATAGGCTTCTCAGTTTTTTTTAAGTAGATTTTCTCTTTTTAACGAACGATAAAAGAAGATTAATATTGTATAGACCGCAATTTAAGTAATCTTTTATCAGAACGCAAGCAAATAATTTTATTTGACAGAAAAATAACAAGTATCGTGCCTGAAATTTTATCTAGTCTAAATTAATGTCCTTTAATTCAAATAATCTAAAGGATATACTAATTTTACGCGTCTATAAAATCAACTAAAATGAAAAAGTATTTCTTGGGATTAATAATGACAATGCCTTTTTTAGGATTAAGTCAAGAAGCTCGAAAGTTTAATAAGGAAACGCTATTATATGAGGGAGAAGAAAAGCATTTATCCAATGTAAGGCAGTTGACTTTCGGAGGTGATAATGCTGAAGCCTACTTTAGTTTTGATGGTGGTAAAATAACCTATCAAATGAGGAACAAAGAAAAAGGGATGGATTGTGACCAGATTTATTACTTCGACCTTGCCAATTCCAATACCAAAGATGTTGCTCCAACACTTATAAGTACTGGCAATGGACGAACAACTTGCTCTTACTTTTTACCTGGGGATAGTATGATTTTATATGCATCTACGCATTTGGGTAATAAGGAATGCCCTAAGGATCCTGAAAGAAGACCTGATGGGAAATATGTTTGGGCAATTTATTCCGACTTTGATATTTTTATTGCGGACCTTAAAGGGAATATTAAAAACCAACTAACCAATAATCCTGGTTATGATGCTGAGGCTACTGTTTCTCCTGATGGAAAAAAGATTGTATTTACAAGTATTCGCTCTGGCGATTTAGAGTTATATACGATGGATCTGAATGGAAAGAATGTTAAGCAAGTGACTAATCAATTAGGTTACGATGGTGGAGCGTTCTTCTCGCCTGATAGCAAGCATTTAATTTTTAGATCATCAAGACCTACGACTGCTGAAGAGATCAAAGAGTACAATGATTTGTTGAAAGAAGGTTTGGTTATGCCAACAAAAATGTCATTATACACTTGTGATGTCGACGGAAAGAACCTAAGAAAGATTACTGACCTTCCAAATGCGAGCTGGGCTCCATTCTTTCATCCTTCGGGTAAAAAAGTAATATTCGCTACGAATTATAAAGCTACAAGAGGTTTGCCTTTTAATTTAGTGATGGTAGATCTTGATGGAACGAACATGGAGCAAATAACATCTGATTCAATGTTCGATGCATTTCCGATGTTTTCGCCTGATGGGAAGAAAATTATATTCTCTTCAAACAGAAATAATAATGGATCGCGCGATACTAACTTGTTTATTGCTGACTGGAAGGATTAATTTTTCTTCTTGACATTTTTTAACGTCAATAAGTTCATGCCATTTATCCCAAGTCCATCAACGTCGTTTTGATAAAGTCTTAAAACTTTGTCGTAATAAAGCACAACAATCGGAGCCTCCGACATAATTATAGAGTCTAATTGATGATATTTTATTGACCTGAGACTGTCGTTTTGAATACGCATAGATGCCTCATATTCTGTGTCGTATAGTTTGCTGTCGAAGTGGGTGTAGTTTGGTCCGTTAGGCGATTTGTTTTTGCTGTAAAACAGCGACAAATAATTTTCGGGGTCGGCATAATCTGCAATCCACGAACCTCTGAACCACGATAGTTGATGCTTACTCACCATTTGGCGATGCTGCGCGGCTTGGTTGACTTCTACTTTTACCTTAATACCTATTTCTGCCAATTGTCCTTGAATAAACTCGCATAAATCCTGATATGAATTTGTAGTGCTCATTGTAATTGTCGGTAATCCTTCCCCGTTAGGATACCCCGCCTCCTTCAAAATA
>CAMBYJ010000236.1 GCA_945872015.1 Chitinophaga pinensis
CGCAAAAAACTATTACTGCTGAGCCCCGAAGAATGGGTTAGGCAGCACGTACTTCATTTTTTAAACCTACAAAAAGACTATCCTCTCTCACGTTTATCAGTTGAAAAATCAATTCGCTATAATGGTTTGATCAAAAGATGGGATATTGTCGCGTATGATGTTGATTTCAAGCCTAAGGTACTGGTGGAATGTAAACAAGCAAGCATAAAAATGAGTATTGACACATTGTTACAGGCAGCTAGCTATCAAAAAATTATTCAATCAGAAAATATCTTATTGACGAATGGAAAAGAAGTTATCTATTACCCGATAAATTCAGTAGAAAGTATAAGCGACAACTTAGATTCAATAGCTAGCTATTAATTTGGGTGAACAACCCAATCGCCTGACTTCATCTTATGAAACTCTCTCGATAAATAGGCTAATTGAATTCGCATTGAATCAAATGCTTCCTCCGTCTCTTGAGTGATCTCAGTTTTTCGAACTTTTAATTGCAATTTCATGTTCATCGCATGCAGCAATATTTCGACATCATGGTTATTTAGCATTTCTGCCTTCGTTTTGAATTCATCCAAATAAATGCGCGAAGCCTCAACTAAACCAATATACTTTGGGTCTTTTACAACAGATAATAAGGTGTTGTGTAAGTAAATTAATTCTGTAATAACTTCTTCCACTTCGCAAATATGACCTTTCTTTTCCTTACCCGTTTGTTGCATTTCATGTGCAATCGACGAATACCAGTTCTCGTATTGTCCCAAAAATGATGCGTCTGGTAACTGTTTACGAACGTATTCATCAATTAACAAAGGGATATTAAACATGAATTTTCTAATGGTATCCTCAACGTGATACATATATAGAATGTATTCGGCAATGTTTTCTGTCTTTTTTACCCTAGAAATATGCATTATTTCTTTATATCATTTTCAATTGATGCTTGATTTTCATTAAGAAAAGCAATGAACTCCTTCGTAACATCCATTGATGGATTAACATAATTTAGTTGGCCACCATCTCCTTGAATCAACATTAAATCGATTTTATGTAACTCACAATATCTTTTGCCTAATACTTCAATCTTCTTACTTATTTCCTCAAGCTTTTTCATCGTTTCCTCCTCTATCTTTGCTCCCTCTACTTGCTGATATTGCATAACAGATTGCTCCATTTGCTGTGCTTTTTGCTGGATTTGCGCCACTTCATTCTCAGATAACAAACCATTCATTTGTTTTTCGGAGTTGCGCTGTATATACTGCTGTAATTCATTTGTTCTGCGCTCTAATTCAGTTTGAAATGCCTTTTGTTTCTTAGTAACTATTGCATCCTGCTCCTTATAATATAAAAAGTTTTGCTTTATACTATCATTAGAATAATAAACGATCGTGAATCCTTTTAAATCTCTCGATACAACTTTTGGAACCGTAGAAACTTTCTCTTTTTTTGGTGCTGAATTACAACTATAAAATAACACAGGGATAAGTAAAATTAAGTAGCTAATTTTTTTCATTTTTTGCTCATTATAAGTTTTAAACTATCGGCTCGCATACTAATAAATCGAGTTAAGCAATTTGCTAAAAAATCTTCCGACAATAGGTCATCTAGATCATCTAACTGCAAGCCCGAATCTATATCAAATTTAAATATTTGCTCGTACGAGTCAAGTGTGATTTTTAATAAATATTTTGAATTGTATTCATGCAATTGAATTAAATACCTAGTATGTGGGATTTCTTTAATTAAACGCATAAAAAAACGTAGCTTTAAATATATTAAATAATAAAAATCTAATTGATTAATATACCCTCTTCAGATTCAATCGATTCAAATATAAACTTAAAAGGAAGCAATTCCTGAAAATCTTTTCCCATTTCTTCCAGTTGAATATCATTGATTGGATAAAACCAATAGACAGCTAAGCTAATTTCTTTGTTTTTTATATCACCTAATAAATAAAGTAATTTTAAAATCTCCAACGAAGAACTTGTGTTTACACAATCGAATTGTAAGCGTAAGATTATTTGAGCGGGTTTAGTTTCAATATAGTTGACCAACCAATCATTAGCAACACCCCAAAATAAAGCATCTGGTTCAGGAAGTACGCGACCTGAAATATTCAAAATTCCATTTGCTTGAAAACTAAAAACTGGGCTATTTTCACTTGCTTCTATAAGTAAATCCTTCATATGTAATTTAATTTTCGAGACAAATTTACGGCTAAAATGTTAATTTAGTTTCATAGTTTAAGCAGTTTCTTTTAGCTTAAAATAAAAATATCAAAAATGGTTTCCAACAAAGGAATATTTTTTTTTATCGAATTTTTGTACAAAACGATAAATTGTTTTAATTTCGAACAAATTAATTTTCAATTTAGTAAATCTTTAGAGCGTTGAATTCTTTATGACCAGTATTTTTGTTGCCAAACTTGATTTTGGCGTAAGCAGTGAGCAGCTAAAGCAATTGTTCGAACAACACGGAAAAGTACTTAAAGCTAATGTAGCTACCGACAGAGAAACAGGAAAATCCCGTGGTTTTGGATTCGTTGAAATGCCTGATGCAGGAGAAGCAAATACTGCCATCCGAGCATTAGATGGTTATTTAGTAAATGGCAGGCCAATCGCTGTAAAAGAAGCGGAGGTAAGAACTAATACCAGACCACCCGGTGCTTCAAGACCTTATACACCCTCAGATAATCAAGCGCCTCATTCAATAGATGATGGTCAAGAAGATAAAATAATTTCGAAAAGTGATTTCTCCCTACCTAGTGTGGATGGATTAAAAATTGAACCGCGTAAAAAAGTTAACAAGGACAAAAAAACAATCGATAAAGATTCAGATAATCGTGCTAAGAAGCCAAAAATGGATGCGTATAAAAAGTCTGGAAAAAAATCATCCTTTTTTGATGATGATGATGACCTTGACGACGACCTACTCGATTACAAACGTTTAGACGATAACGACGACGAAGATTAAATCATTTGTTTTCTCTCTTTTCGGCTTAAATTGTATTTTTGTAGCCAAATGAATCGCAATTATACCAAGCAATTACAGCACCCTGTTTTTAAAGTAGTAGCTAAATATGCTACAGAAAATAATATTCCAGCTTATGTTATTGGTGGTTATGTGCGTGATTTAATCTTAGGAAGACCTTCAAAAGATATCGATATTGTTGTTGTTGGTGACGGCCCTGCCTTTGCTAGTGAAATAGCGAAAATAATGCGCGTTAAAAAAGTATCCATCTTTCAAACATATGGTACAGCCCACTTTTCATATAAAGATTTAGATGTGGAATTCGTGGGGGCACGAAAAGAATCGTATGCTTCTGCTTCAAGAAACCCTACTACCCTAGCAGGAAGTCTTCAAGATGATCAAAACAGAAGAGATTTTACCATTAATGCCATGGCTCTAAACCTCTTCGGAGATCAATTTGGTGAACTTATCGACCCATTTAATGGTGTCTCAGATATTGAAAATAAAGTCCTGAAATCACCTTTGGATCCTGATATAACCTTTAATGACGATCCTCTTCGCATGATGAGAGCAATTCGTTTTGCGGCACAATTAAACTTTAGAATAGAACATAATTGCTTAGAGGCAATTCATAAAAATGCTGATCGAATTAGCATAATAACAAAAGAAAGAATTAGCGAAGAATTAAATAAAATTATAGTATCAACTCAACCTTCAAGAGGGTTTATGCTGCTGCGTTCTACCAATTTACTGGGACATATTTTTCCCGAATTACTAGCCTTG
>CAMBYJ010000237.1 GCA_945872015.1 Chitinophaga pinensis
ACCGCATGCAACTTACTTACGCACTCGTCAAACAAATCAGCGAAATTTTGTTGTGGCTTATTCGACATTCGTGTTCGGATATAATCCTTTTGGTTATCGATTGTATAAGGCGACTGTAATACCGTATGAATAACTCTATTTTGATTATCATCGAAACGAGCCATTACCTTTTCAAACGTAGCAATTAGCTTATATAGCGTAAGCCGATTTAATTCGCCTGCATAGCCTGTTTCCGTTGTTGTACCGAGCTTTGATAACTCATGTTGTACATTTCCTCTCGCAAAGCGCATCATTCGCTCATCTTCCATTAAACGTAAATCTTCGGAAGCAGCTTTAAACTGTTTGTAATCTAATAGCTGACGAACTAAATCCTGACGAGGATCGATTTCATTTCCATCTTCATCTTTTTCGTAACGCGGTAATAACAATTTGGCTTTGATACGCATTAACGTTGCTGCCACCAAAATAAACTCGCTTGCTAGCTCGATATTCATGGCTTGCATCTGATGCATGTAATCTATGAAATCATTAGTAATGGTAGCAATAGGAATATCATGAATGTCCAACTCATCACGTTCAATGAAGAACAGGAGTAAATCGAACGGACCTACAAACTGCGGTAATTTTATTTCGAAACTTTCAGACACAAAATTGGGGTTCTGTTTACTACAAAGAAACCAAAAAATAAGTAGGATAAAAAGGGTTTATGCAAAAAAGAAAAGGCCCCATAATCGGGGCCTTTTCCAAAGTTCTAAACTTTTGTATTTCTTAGAAATAGAAGTTTAAGTTGATTGCAGCACCTGCATTGTCAGTATCTAAACCGAATGAAGATGTTTTGCCACCTGTAGTTGTTGTAGTTGTACCAGCAACAGTGATAGTTGTTTCAGATGCACCTTCTGAAGATAAACCTAATCCCCATCCGAATTCACCTGATAATGACATCTTAGGAGCGAAGAAATATTCAACTCCGATGAAACCACGTACTCCTAAGTTGAAAGTAGAACCAGCTTTAGCTTCTACACTTAGGTCAGTTGCAGTCCAAGTTTCTTTAGCAGAACCTAAACCGATGTTAGCTTCAGCTCCGTAGAAACCACGAACGCGACCTTTACCACGGTACATTTGAATACCAGCAGCTAAATTGATGTTTGATCCACCATTTTTAATTTCTACTGAATCAAAATCAGCAACACCATCACCATCAGCATCTACTTCTTGGTTATCAGCAGTTGTAGAACCGAAACCTAAACGTAATCCAACACGGTAAGCTGTGTTTGCGTCTTTCATCATTTTACCAGTGATAACGTTTTCGTTACCGTTTGTCCAATCAAATGACATTGGGCTGTTGTCAGCGTTTCCATTCAATAAATTACCGAAGTAGTTTAAAGATGAGTTAGCGCCGATTCCGATGCTCCAATCGCCAGATTCAGGAAGGATTGGTGTTCCTTTTTTTGAGTTCATGTCTTGTGCAGATGCGGTAACTCCGATCATCATTGCAACGATAAGTAATCCTTTTTTCATTTGTTTTTTATGTTTTAAGGTTGGCCAAATTTATATTTAAATTTTTTAAATGACCAAGTTATTCATTTTAAAAACCAACAACTAATTGTTTATAAGTGTGTTTAATTGTTAATTAAATTGGTTTTCAGGGGGTATTTTCGCCATTTTAATTGGCAATCGCCTCTTTTACCTGTTGTAATAATGCTTCTGCAATCGATTTATAAGTCTTTTCAACCAACTCTTGTGGCTTATTTACATCCGAAGGAAAATAAACAACTAAAAAATTACCACTAATTAACTTAGCATTGGCATTCCAGATAGAATAATGAATGATTAATTCTCTTCTATATAGCTTACGCGATAAATCAATACATGCACTATAATTTGTTTTTATCTCGAATTGATTAATAGATACTACGTAGTTACATCCATTAGAAGAAAGCAATCCTTTAAAGAATTCATTATTTGTTACAGCCGCATTCAGAAACTTATCATCGCCACGTGTTGTAATATAAAGCGGAGCTTTTTCCTCTGCTGATTTCTTATCAAAAAGACTTTTTTTCTTTTCAGATACTTTACCTACTCCCTTTCCTAATGGTTCTAAATAGCTATAGCCTGCTTGCGTATAAAATTCACGAAGTTCCTTTTTATCATCTCCTTCCTGATCGCCCATTAAACTAACGGTTGGCCTATACGATTTTAACTCACCTTGTATTTTTGAATCCAACGCACGACGAAAATAAGCGCGGTACTCATCAGGATTCATTCTTGTATTTTGAATGATATCTTGTTCTATATCACTCAAATACATATCCGGATTAAATGGTAATAAAAGAATTTTTGTTGATGCAGAATCCTGTCCGTTGGAAACAACAGAAACCAACACCATTAAAATCAGAAGAACCGTTTTACGCATTTATACCTTCTTAAATACTTAGTTTAAAATATGTTTCCAGATATCGTTACCAATTGAAAATACCATCAGCGATAACAAAATAACCATTCCAATTACCTGCGCGCGCTCCATGAATTTATCACTGAACTTCTTTCTGGTAATACTTTCAATAGTTAAGAACACTACATGTCCACCATCTAATGCAGGTATTGGAAGTATGTTCATAAACGCTAATACCATTGATAATAATCCTGTGATAGCCCAGAACTTTGGCCATTCCCATGTAGCACCATAAATTTGTGCAATACCAATTGGCCCCTGAACGGAGTCGCTTGCTTTTTCTTGTCCTGTGAAGATTTTACGTAACCCCTTAACGTTAGAAACCAATGCTTCCATGGCATCTGAGGTTCCAAATTTAAACGCACTTGCGAATGTATAAGGTGTCATCTTATATGCAGGGTTTTCTATCGCCTGCGGGAAATAACCTATTCCTATTGTACTATCTGCACGAACTACACAAGAAAGTGTTACAGGCTTTTTATCTCTGATTACATCTACAATCACCGTGTTTTTACAATTAGCAGCAATTTTTGATTTTAAATCTTCGGTATCTTGTAATTTTTCCCCCTTAATAGCTACAATCTCATCGCCTTGCTTAAAACCTGCTTTGGCTGCAGGACTATCTTCAGCAATATTGCTAACCACAAACTTCTGATTGCTGTAACCAACAAAGTTCATTCGTCCTACCTTACTTACCGTACGATAAAAATTAGAAGGCACTTCAATTTCCATTGTCTGACTACTACGTTGAATAGTTATTGTAGCTCCAAACATTATTCTTGATGAAAGTACATCTTCAAAACGATCAAACTTTTTTCCATCTATCGCTATGATCTTATCACCATTTTGAAATCCTAATTCACGGCCAAGGCTATACGCATAAATACCATCACCTTTATTTATTTCATCCACCGATAAATATTCTTTTTTGAATTCTAGTAATGAAAAAGAGAAAATAATGATACCTAAAATAATATTCATTGTAACACCACCAATCATAACAATTAAGCGTTGCCATGCTGGTTTTGCTCTGAACTCCCAGGGCTCTGGGGCTTTTGATAATTGCTCAGTATCCAGACTTTCATCAATCATTCCTGCAATTTTTACATAACCACCTAATGGAAGCCAACCAATACCGTATTCCGTATCTCCTTTCTTAAAACTGAACAATTTAAATCCCCATGCGTCAAAAAACAAATAAAACTTTTCGACTTTTATTCCGAAGGCACGCGCTGCTAAAAAATGTCCCAGTTCATGTAAGGTTACTAAAATTGCCAAGCCAGCTATAAGCTGCCCA
>CAMBYJ010000238.1 GCA_945872015.1 Chitinophaga pinensis
AGGTAAGTAACAAACATTTCAATTTTTTGTAAAGGAACATCGTTCGCATTACGAGGAGAAGCAACAATCGTATCCACTACTTCCATTCCTTCTGTCACTCTACCAAACACCGTGTATTGTCCATCAAGAAAAGTAGAATTCGCAACACAAACATAAAACTGTGAACTAGCACTGTTAATATTCGTATCGCGCGCAGCACCAATAATACCTCGTAAATGTCGGACAGCACTAAACTCTGCATTCACTGTTGGTTGATTCGGATTACCATTTCCCCAAGTAGAGATCGGTCCATTAATCGAATTAGGATCTCCACCTTGAATCACAAATCCTGGAACCACACGATGAAAGGCGGTACTATCAAACGCAAGTGCATTCGCAAGACTATCAAAATTATTTACATGATTAGGAGCAACAAGCGGAAACAATTCAATGTTGAATGTTCCAAGATAATTTCCTGCGCGCGTTGTTAAAATCTGATAACGCGGTTTATCAATTCCTTGTGCATTTACAATTGTTGATGCAAACAGAAATACGACAAGCAACAAGCTTAGTCGTTGTAAGTCGGATAATTTATTTACCATATTTTTTCTCTGCGAGTTTTATTGCGTTATAAACATTTACAATTCCTGCCGACTTACAAAGGTCGCTGTACGAAATCATCATATCCGGTGCGCCAGGTTTTTTCACTTGTTGCGTTGGCTTGTAAACCGTTTTCATCAGAAGCTCTTTTAATTGCGGCGCTGTGATGTTTGGATAATAAGAAAGAATCAATGCAGCTACACCAGCAACAACAGGAGCTGCCATACTGGTTCCATTTTTCGGTGCGTATTCGTTATTTAAAATCGTTGAATTAATTTTTACTCCCGGTGCAAATAAGTCAACGTATTTTTTTCCATAGTTAGAAAACCCACCAGGATTTGCATCAGCACTAGAAGCACCTACATCAATCCAGTTGCTCCATGCATTGCCTTTTACCTTTTTATAAATCGGATTAGGGAAACGCTTTTCTACATCTAAATCTAATGATTCATTTCCTGCAGCATGCACCAATAAAACATTTTTAGAAATCGCATATTGAACAGCATCATCAATAAATTCTTTTTTATACGATAAAGGTTTTCCGAAACTCATGTTAATCACTCGTGCTCCATTATCTACTGCATAACGAATAGCAAGCGCAATATCCTTATCACGCTCATCGCCGTTAGGAACAACACGCAAAATCATTAGCTGAACATTATCAGCAACACCATCAATTCCTTTATCGTTATTTCTTACTGCGCCAATAATTCCGCTTACATGCGTACCATGATCTCCCTCTGAAACAACAGTTCTGTTTCCGTAATTAAGATCATTGATGTTAGCATCATCATCACCTACTAACAAACGTGGGTCGTATTGCAAATTGACATGATAATCTAAATGAGACTTATTAGAATCAATGGTTTTTCTCATATCAGCAATTGCTTTTGAGTACGCAATGCCGCGTTGTAAGTTTGTAATTAAACGATTAGTAGTAATTGTAATGAGTGAATCAGTCGAAGGATTTTCCTGTAAATCTTTTATCGTTAGCGAATCGCGATTTAGTTTTTTCTGCAACGATTCAAAATAAGCAATTGAAGAATTTAAACGTTTATCGATTGTTTCATATTCTTTTTTCTTACTCTCATAAATATTTAATGCTTTTTGATAATCTTCATATTCTGAAGGATTATTTTTAATGTCGGAAGGGTATTTAAAAAACGATTGATAAGTACGTACCAAACGAGTTACTTCGTAATTATCGATTTCATAGCTCTGAATTTTATTTCCTAAATAATTCCAACCATTTATATCGTCGATGTATCCGTTCTTATCATCATCAACGCTATTGCCCATTTTCTCTTTTTTATTTTTCCAGATATGCGCTTTTAAATCTTCGTGATTGATATCGGTACCATCATCTATAACGGCTACTATTACCGTAGTAGAAGTTTTGCCTTTTAATAATTCTTCATACGCTTTGTTAGTGCTGATGCCGTAAACAGAATCTTTTGTTAAATCAAGATTTTGCCAATTAGCAGGAAGCTTTTGAGAAAGCGATGTTAGATGAAGGGTAACAAGCGATACGACTAACGCTGCACGAAATAAACGATTAGAGTACATAAAGGGTGTTGAATTTATTCCCGAAAGATAAACACTCTCTTTTAAGTTAACAAAGGGAAAATTATTGTTTAAAGCTATAATTTATAACAGGGTTGTTGAACAAGATAGGCTGCTTACTCCATGTTTCGATGCTGTTACGCGATTTAGGAAGGTAAAAATAGATGGGTTCGAATTATCGACAAATTTCAAACATCTCATCCCAAAACTTTCTGAGCGTCCCGAGGCTTCGAGATCGAAGTAAGCGCTATCAAAATGTTTACCTCGGCTCCGCTCGGCAAACTAATTTTGTTGAACGAAATATGAAGCTTACTGAGCGTCCCGAGGCTTCGGGATCGAAGTAAGCGCTATCAAAATGTTTACCTCGACTCCGCTCGGCAAACTAATTTTGTTGAACGAAACCTAATCTAGCTTGCTGAACGTCCCGAGGCTTCGGGATCGAAGTAGGCTTAGTGATAGATGTGATTTGTTACTGATGTCTTAGGTGTCTATTTCCCTTAACCCCTTGGTCCCTGATCCCGAACCTTCGGGACTCGAAGGGCAAAGGGCCATTAGTAAAATTTTTTTCTAAAACGAGGCTTCGAGAGCCTCAGCCACCGTTTTAAAAAAGGCCATATATTATCACGCTCAAAAATACCTTTTCGTAAACTCATACAAATTAAACCCACCATCTTGCATCTTAGCATCAATGGCACTAACGAGGTCGTCTATACGAATATCGTGCATGCGTGCGGCTTGGATTAATCGATAAGCTTGTTCTGCTAACAAACGTGTATTTTTTTGCGGCGGATGTTGATCCTGATGTTTGATAATCATCTCTGCTAATTCTTCCACTCCCTCGTTGTTCACAGCAGAAGTTTTTAAAACAGGAATACGCCATCCATCTTTTAATGGTCGTTCATGAAGTGTTTTGTGAATGTTCGCTACAAAAATATCAGCACCCGCACGATCCGATTTATTCACCACAAACAAATCACCAATTTCCATAATGCCCGACTTCAACGTTTGTATTTCATCACCTGCTTCTGGAACTAAAACAACAATCGTAGTATTGGCCATTGAAACAATCTCTACCTCCGACTGACCAACACCAACAGTTTCAATGATGATGTGATCAAAGCCTGCAGCCTTCATTACTTCTAGCACTTCGAGCGTGCGAGCAGATAAGCCGCCTAAGGCGCCACGTGTTGCAAGCGAGCGAATGAATACACGCTCATGATTAAAATGCTCGAACATACGTAAGCGATCGCCTAAAAGGGAGCCATGTGTAAACGGACTCGTAGGATCAACAGCTAAGACAGCAATCTTATTGGGTTCGCCCTTTGAGTTGGTTCGTTGCAATAAAACTTTGATGAGCGCATTAATTAAGGTGCTTTTACCAGCTCCCGGAGGACCAGTAATTCCTATTACAGGGACTTGTTCGTCTAATGAGATTGATGACAACAACGAATCATACCCTTCCAGGTGATTTTCAACTATGGTAATAGCGCGTGCAATACTGCGTTTATCGCCATTCTTAAAATTGAGTTCGTTCGCTGCATTCATCAGCGCTAAATTAATAGGTAATTGCGAATAATTAGCAATAAT
>CAMBYJ010000239.1 GCA_945872015.1 Chitinophaga pinensis
GCTGCGGCAAATACTCCTGAAAAATTCTACGAAACGGCTATTTCAAATAACACAAACATCTCTTTAGATGGAGCGACTGATAAAGGTAGTTTCAAATTAGGATTTACGCGGAACGAAGATCGTGGAACTTTACCTAACTCTAAGGTTACTAAGAATATAATGAACCTTTCAGGTACTTATGCTATTTCTCCTAAATTAACTGCATCTGCTTCGGCTAACGTGTCAGTGGTAGCAGGTTTAGGTCGTTACGGTACAGGGTATGATGGATTGAACGTGAATCAAAACTTCCGTCAATGGTATCAAACCAACGTTGATATTTATGAGCAACGCGATGCGTATTTCCGTAACCAGAAAAACGTAACATGGAACTGGTCTGATCCTTCTTCAGCAGCAGGATTAAAACCTATCTACACAGATAATTACTATTGGACTCGTTACCAAAACAATGAGAATGATACTCGTACACGTGTGTTTGGAAATGCGATGTTAAACTACAAAGCAACTGATTTCTTAAACATTATGGGTCGTATCACGATGGATACCTATGATGAATTCCAAGAGGAGCGCATTGCTGTAGGTTCTACTGATATTCCAGAGTATTCACGTAATGATCGTCACTTTGAGGAAATCAACTATGATTTAATCGCGAATTTTGACAAAAACCTAACGAAGGATTTAAATTTGAAAGCTTTAGCTGGTTTGAACTTACGTAAGTCTTTGATTCGTTCGATTTATGCGATTACAAATGGAGGTCTAATCGTTCCAGGTTTATATTCTATCGCTAACTCGAAAGGAACTGTTTCAGCTCCATCTGAAACCTACAATCCTCGTGAAGTATTCGGTTTATTCGGTGGTGCTACATTAACCTACAAAGATTTCTTAACATTAGACGGAACAGTTCGTCAAGATAAGTCATCTACGTTACCGGTTGAGAACAATGCTTATTTGTATTATGCAGGTTCAGCGAGTTGGTTATTCTCTCACCACATCGAAGATTTACCTTGGTTAACTTCAGGTAAAATTCGTGCAAACTATGCAACAGTAGGTAATGATGCACCTTGGGGATCCATCTCGAATGTGTATGATCAGCCAGCTCCTTTTGGTTCTACTATTTTATTCTCAGTTCCTGGAACACAGAACAATCCTAGTTTGAAACCAGAGCAAACTATTTCGAAAGAGATCGGTTTAGAAATGTCGTTTTTACAAAATCGTTTAGGTTTTGATTTGACTTACTATCAAACAAATACATTGGATCAAATTATGCCTGCGTCTGTTACGACAGCAACGGGTTATAATTCGACCTATGTAAATGCGGGTAACATCGAAAACAACGGTATTGAATTAAGCGTTTATGGTTCTCCTATTAAGACTCCAGATTTCGCTTGGAATGTAAATGTCAACTTCACTCGTAACCGCAATAAAGTATTGAGCCTTTATAATGAAAGCTTAAACTTACAATTGGCATCTTTTCAAGGGGGTGTTACATTAAATGCGACAGTAGGTGAGCCTTATGGTATCTTAAAGGGTAGAACTTGGAAGTATGTGAATGGCGAGAAATTAGTGAAATCAAATGGCCGTTACGATATGACTACGACTACTACGAATAATATCGGTAATGTTAATCCTAACTGGATCGGGGGTATTAATAACTCGTTCCGTTATAAGAACGTTACATTAAGTTTCTTAGTCGATGTGAAGTCTGGTGGTTCAGTATTCTCGTTAGATCAGTACTATGGTGCTGCAACAGGTGTATTAGCAGAATCAGCTTTACTGAATGACAAGGGAAATCCTTCTCGTTCAACAATTGCTGAAGGTGGTGGTATTATTATGCCAGGTGTTTTAGCAGATGGTACGAAAAATACAAAACGTGTTGAGAATGAGTATGGAACTTATGGGTATGCTTACAACCCTCAACACGAATTCGTTTACGATGCGAGCTATGTAAAATTACGTGAAGCAAACATCACTTATTCTTTACCTCGTGCAGTTGTTGCAAAGCTAGGTGGAATCAAAGGGGTAGATTTATCATTGTACGGACGTAATTTGTGGATTATTCACAAAAACATTCCTGACTCCGATCCTGAAGAGAACCTTTCTGCCGGAAACGTGCAAGGGTATCAATCAGGTGCGTATCCAACGACGCGTTCGATTGGATTCAATGTGAAATTATTGTTTTAATCATCCTTAATTATATACAGATGAAAAGAATATTTTTAGTTTTTGTACCGCTTTTGTTTATTGCATCAGCTTGTACGGAGGATTTAGCGTCCTTAAATGTTGAGACTAAGAAGCCTGCTGCAATTCCAGCACCTACTTTGTTCTCTAATGCAGTTAAGTCTCTAGCAGGAAACTTAGCTACTGCGAGTGTGAACACAAACGTGTTCCGTTTTACCACTAGTCAATGGGCTATGGCGGTATATCAAGATGAGGCTCAATATGATTTCGCTACACGTGCAATCCCTAATACTTGGTGGAATGCAATGTACCGTGATGTGTTAGCTGACTTACGTGAGTCATCTCGTTTAATTGGCGCAGATGCTTCTTTACTTCCAAAAGAGAAAGCGAATAAATTAGCTATTTTGGATATTATGGAAGTATACACCTTCGGTATTTTAGTGAATACTTTCGGTAATATTCCTTACAAAGAAGCGCTTAATGCAGCTATTTTATTCCCTAAATACGATGATGCTAAAACGGTTTCAGCCGATTTGATCACTCGTTTAAATGCGGATATTGCAAAACTTGATGCGAATGCTTCTGGATTTACATCATCTGAGGATGTTGTATATAAAGGATCCGTTAGCAAATGGGTTAAGTTTGCTAATACCTTGCGTATGAAATTAGCGATGATTGTAGCAGACGAAAATGCAAGTGCTGCAAAATCAGCAGTTGAGGCTTCTGACGCTGGTGCAATTAATGCAGCTTCTGATAATGGTTTATTTACTTACTTATCAGCTTCTCCGAATCAAAACCCGTTGCACGTAGATATCGTGTTGGGTGGTCGTCAAGATTACATCGCTGCAAGAGATTTGATGGTTAAATTAGCGGATTGGAATGATCCACGTAAAACAGCTTATTTCTCCGCAAACAATGCAGGTAACTACGCGGGTGGTGTAGTAGGAAAGGTAAATACGTATGTTGATTTTTCTCGCGCAGGTGCTAAGGTAATTGCTGCTGATGCTCCATATGTGTTAGCTGATTATGTTGAAACTGAATTCTTACGTGCTGAGGCAAAAGAAAGAGGATTTAATGTATCAGGTACTGCCGAGCAACACTATAACAATGCGATTACTGCCTCAATTATCTATTGGGGAGGTACTCCTGCACAAGCAGCCGCATATTTAGAGCAAGCTAATGTGGCTTACGCTACTGCTGCAGGAAACTGGAAGCAAAAGATTGGTACACAAAAATGGATTGCTTCATACAACCGGTCATATGAGACTTGGACTGAGTTACGTCGTTTAGATTATCCTGTAATTACAGCGCCAGTAAACGCTAAGTCAGGATTCCCTAATCGTTTAACTTATCCTAATACAGAGCAAACTTTAAATGGAACTTCTTACACTGCGGCGGCTTCTGCCATCGGTGGTGATGTAGTAACAACTAAATTGTTCTGGGATAAAAATTAATTTATTGGCTATTCATAGCAAAATTAAATTTTACAAAAAGGCGACTCGATTGGGTCGCCTTTTTGCATTTTTCCATTATCTCATATTAAG
>CAMBYJ010000240.1 GCA_945872015.1 Chitinophaga pinensis
AACTTAATATAAATGATGGATTCTGCGATGGTAATTCTAATGTAATTGAGGTAATTGTAAATGGTTTTTCAGGAATTGGCTCTAACAACTTCGTGAACCTTAACTACTACCCTAACCCAGCTACCGATTTCTTAAATGTAGAGCTTGGAAATTATCAATTTGAGCAATATCAGTTGCTAGATATCACTTGTAAAGTTGTCACCAGCAGGAATGGTGATTTTACTAGCACGCTTAGTGTTCCTCTTAAAATGCTTGCCAACGGATTTTAAATCTTGAAATTAAATGGCAAACAACAATCGACTATAAAATTTATTAAGGAATAATCTGAACATAAAACAAATAATTATATTTGATTAAATTGTTTTCTTATGAGAGATTTTTTCAATGATGTAGTATCGAAATCTTGGGTTTTACTTACCATTACTGGAATTGTTTTATTGGGTATTTTAATTCTTCCAATAGCATTGATTTTAATTTTACTTGTTTGCAGTAAACCATTAACAGAAGAAGAAAAGAAGAAGTATCAGCTCGAACGAAAGAAAGACGACACTAGTTTTATACGGTCGCGTTGTGGATGCTGCTCAGGTCATCATTACCAGATTTCTCAATAACAATTTATAGAGTCAAATACGTTAAGTTTAATTTAACCTATTTACAAACAGAATAGCGATTATATTTGCAGAAATATAATTGTCTTATGAAATCATTTTTAAAATCTGTACTAGCCACAATGGTCGGAGTACTATTAGCTTCAATAGTTGGCTTCTTTTTATTTATTGGATTAATCGCAGCCTTAGTTTCTTCAGGCGACAATAAAGAAGTCAAAGTAAAAGACGGATCTGTTTTACACATTCAACTATCCGAAAAAGTAACAGAACGATCTTCCAAAAATCCATTTGACAATATCGATTTTGGAAGTTTAAGCAGTAAAAAAAGTCAGCCTGGCTTAAACGATATACTACAAGAAATCAAGTTTGCTAAATCAGATGAGCATATCAAAGGAATTTTCTTGGATGTTCCTTCCGTTGCAATGGGAATGGCCACAATGGAGGAAGTCCGAAATGCACTTATCGATTTCAAAAAAACAGGTAAGTTCATTTATGCATATGCAGAAAATTATTCGCAAGGAGCCTATTACTTAGTTAGTGTTGCTGATAAAATTTATTTGAATCCTCAAGGTAGTCTAGCACTAACCGGCCTTTCAACTGAAATTATGTTTTTAAAAGGCACGTTGGATAAACTAGAAATTGAACCACAGATTATACGTCACGGTAAATTTAAAAGTGCGGTTGAGCCTTACATCCGTGAGAATATGAGTGAAGAAAATCGTGCGCAGATAGCAGGCTTTGTAAATCCAATCTGGAATCATATTGTTACCAATGTGGCTGCATCAAGAAAGATCACACCAGCTGCTATTAATCTAATGGCTGATAGCTTAAAAATCAATGAAGCAAAAGATGCGTTGGATAATAAATTAGTCGATAAGCTAGCTTACTATGATGAATTCATGGATGACTTAAGTGTGAAGGCAGGAAAGAAAAAAGGCGAAGCTCCAGAATTTATCACTTTGAATAAATACAAAAATGCATCTGTTGCGACATCTACCGCTTCTGATAAAATTGCTGTTATCTATGCAAATGGTGAAATATCAGGTGGCGAAGGTAATGATGAGAAAATCGGATCAGAAACATTAGCTAAATCAATTGCAGATGCTCGTAAAGATGAAAAAATAAAAGCTATTGTATTACGAGTTAATTCACCAGGTGGAGACGCATTGGCTTCTGATGTTATTTGGAGAGAAGTAGTATTAGCTAAGAAAGTAAAACCTGTTGTTGTATCCATGGGCGACTTAGCTGCATCTGGCGGATATTATATTTCATGTGCAGCTAATAAAATTGTTGCAGAGCCCACTACACTAACGGGATCGATAGGTGTTTTTGGCTTAATGTTCAACGCACAAAATATGTTTAAGAATAAGTTGGGTATTACATTCGATACTTACAAAACAAATAATTACGGTGATATCGGAACAATGAATCGCCCAATGACAGAAAGCGAGCGTGTAATTATTCAGCGTAGTGTTGATCAGGTTTACAATACGTTTACTTCTCGTGTTGCTGAAGGAAGAAAAATGAAACAAGAAGATGTAGATAGTATTGCTCAGGGAAGAGTATGGTCAGGTATAGATGCGAAGCGCATCGGATTAGTAGACGAGATTGGAAACCTCAATGATGCTTTACGCATTGCTGCCGAATTAGCAAAAATTAAAGAATACCGTGTTAAATCGATGCCGGAACAAAAAGAACCATTCGAAGAAATTATGAGTGGACTTTCAGAAGAAGCGAAAGTGTGGTACTTCCAATCGACATTAGGAGATCAGTATTATATTCTGAAAGAATTACAGTCTATCAAAAACAAACAAGGTGTTCAAGCTAGAACATTTTACAACCTATCGTTTTAATGCGATTTAACTTATTAATTATCGTCAGCTTTTTAGTTCACTCATCATTTGCGCAAGAGCAATTGAAGAGAGCAGATTTAAAAGCTGGCGATTTTTTATTTCAGGATTTAGGTGGTGGCGATTTATCCAATGCAATTAAAAAAGTCACGCCGCATTACAACGGACATTACTTTTCGCATGTAGGAATACTTACTGATTACAATGGAAGTTTAGTGGTTATTGAATCGTATGATAACATAGCTGATACTGTGTCCATAGAAAAATTCGCACAACGCACTAAGCAAACAATTTTCGTTGGTCGCTTGAAAAAAGAATATCAGTCATTGACAATGCAAGCATCCGAAGAAGTAAAAAAATACCGTGGCATAAAATACGACGAGAAATATTTACCTGATAGCAATCAGCTTTATTGTTCCGAACTAATTTACTATGTATTCAAGTCTGTTAATCAGCACCAAGATTTTTTTAACATGCAACCCATGACATTCAAAGATCCCGAAACGCGTGAGTTATTCCCTGGTTGGATTAATTACTACAAAAACTTTTTTCAGATGGATGTTCCCGAGGGAGAAATGGGAATTAATCCTGGGTTATTGATTAATGATAAGAGGTTGGATGTGTTCAGCCTTTATGCTCACTAAATTGGTATTAGACTACTTTGATTTTGTTTTTCTTAATTCATAGTTAGCATTTCTTCCACCATCATTTGTTTGTTTTAATATCCCTTTTTCAATTAAATCTTTGATATCTCTTAATGCCGTATCATTCGATGTCTTCGTGATTTTTGCCCACTTGGATGTCTGGAGCTTACCATCAAAACCATCAAACATTTTATTTAAAATTAACCTTTGTCGTTCATTTATTCTTGTATGCTCATGTGCTTTCCAAAAATCAGCTTTTTGTAAAATCCTTGCGGTGATTAGTTCTGTGGAAACAATCGAATTTTTCAAACAATGTAAAAACCATTCCATCCATTCCGTAATATCACCTGAGCTGTGTTGTACATTTTGTAGCACTTTATAGTAACGCTTTCTCTCCAATAAAATCTGACTTGACATGCTATAAAATCGCTCACAACTTTCTTCTGCACGAGCGAGTAACATATCTGTTAATGCTCTAGCAATTCTTCCGTTACCATCATCAAAAGGATGAATTATAACAAACCAAAAATGTGCAACGGCAGCTTTTAAAACGAGGTCGAGTTGATTTTCATTATTAAACCAATCAAGAAATTTCTTCATTTCTTTTTTTACCTG
>CAMBYJ010000241.1 GCA_945872015.1 Chitinophaga pinensis
TAACTAGCATAGGTGGGATCAACAGTAAGCACATAGGGAATACAGTTATAATCGCCTAAGTACTTTGCGAAATGCAGCGTGCGCTGTACCCCTGCTCCTCCACTTGGTGGCCAATAATACGTTATAATGAGAACTTTTTTCACGACGGCTATTTAGCTTCTGTCGACTTTTTTCTAAACTCAAAAAACACAGCAGCACCTAACAGTACAATTAACATCATTGAACCTGCTAACGCCATCTTCTCGCCTTGCTCATATACAGGAGGTTCAAATTTGAATTCTATTTTATGTTTACCAGCAGGAATTTTAAGTCCACGAAGAACATAATTCAATCGAATATGATCTGATGGCTTTCCGTCGATGTAAGCATTCCATCCAGCAGGATAATGAATCTCAGAGAATACCGCTAGATGATCGGCACTTGAATTTGAATTATACGTTAATTGCATTGGAGAATATCCATTCTCTGCAAGGGCAATTGTCGCAGTTGAGTCAACCACATTTTGTGTTAACCCACTAACGCCTTCGGCATAACGTTGATCAATAACAGCTGTCGTTTTGAAATCCAACGAATCCATCTCTTTCATCTCTGCATCTGCATTCGGAACAATTTTCCAGTTTTGTACAAACCATGCATTGCCAAGGGCTTCTGGATTTTGCTGAACCATCGGCTCGCCAGTTTGCTGATTTGAAAAGATGATATACTTTGCATTAAGCATATTCCAAACTCGCTGGTTACCTTTTGAAATTTGTCTTTCAATTAACTCCTGATATCTTTTCAATTTTGCTCCGTGATAACCACCTATTGATTTATGATAATACGAAGTACTTGCATCGTTAAACGGACTTACCGATAAATTATAAACGCGGTAGTAGGATTTATCCTGAAGAATTTGTTCATCAATTGCTGATTTAGGAAACGGATTCGTTACTGCAGATTGAGTAGTAAACTTATCATCATTCAAATATCGCTTATCGTTAGACCAAAGATCAACCACGATTAATCCCGCTAATATCATAAACACCATTTCTTTTTTCATCTTTCCATTCAACATCCTCCACAATAAAAAGAAAGCTGCACTAATAAAGAACAACGATTTAAATGCATCTACTTGCAATAATGAAGCACGGTCTTTTCGTAACGCATCTAACAACCAAGGATATTGTCCAAATTGCTCATCAGAAGGACCATTGAAGCTACCAAACAAACCAGGCATAACAACCATTAACAAGCATAGGCCACCAACTCCATAAAATGACCACCATAAATATTTAATCTTGTCTTTTGCATTTGTGCTTGTATCCGTAAGCTTATTTAGTCCTAACACACCTGCTAAAGGAATAATCAATGAAACCAACACCAAGGTCATGGATACCGATCGGAATTTATTATATCCTGGCACATGATCGAAAAAGAAATTAGTAAGCGGTAAAAAGTGACTACCCCATGATAGCATAATTGATATCAATGCAACAACAATCATCCACACTCGCATATAACCACCCACTAAAAACAATGCTAATACAAATAGGAATACAGGAATTGCTCCGCTATAAACAGGCCCAGATGTCATAGGTTGGTCTCCCCAATATAACGGTGCTGCCTTTACGAAATCTCTTGCAGAACCCTCATTAGCATTATTCTTTAAAGCATCATAAGTAGCAGATCGCTCATCAAGTTTATAAGATGATGCACCACCATTAAAATTAGATACCAATAAAGTTAATGTTTCCATTTTACCATAGCTCCAGCCTAATGCATAGTCTTTATCTAAACCAGTACTAATCTTCTTTTCTGTTAACTCCGATGGACCTCGAGTAGAATAATTGCCATACTCTGCAGTAGCCATTAGGTTAGTGATATTGGGCAATACAGCAATGGCGGCAACACCAGCAAGAACCATAGATGCAATCATAAAATCTTTGATAGTTTTATTCATGATAGCATTTACCAACTCAGCTACTGCCAATAATCCGATTGCAATTGCTAAATAATAGGTTATCTGTAAGTGATTAGCGTAAATCTGTAAGCTTAAAGCCAACGCAGTTAGTGCTCCACCCGACAACCACTTACCTCGATAAGTCATCATTACACCAGCAATAACCAATGGCATTAAAGCTATCGCCTGTACTTTAGTGTTATGTCCAGCCACTAAACTGACAAGGTTAAATGAGCAAAATGCATAGGCAATAGCTAACGCTATGGCTATACGAAAATCAGCTTTAAGTGTAATTGCTAAAATGTAAAAACTTAGTAATGCAAGAAATACAATATTGGCTGGCGAGGGCAATCCTAACCATACGAAATCATTGATGTATTTTACCCAGTTTGATGGATACAAAACTGAAATTTGATAAGAAGGCATTCCACTGAACATAGCATTTGTCCATAATGCTTCTTTACCTGTTTGAGCTTTATAATCCAAAATCTCCTTACTCATTCCAATCCACTGCGACACGTCGTGCGTTGACAAAGAAGAACCAGAAAGAGTTGGAAGAAAATAAAGTACAGTTAATAAAAGAAAAACACCAATTGCTATTGCATGAGGTTTCATCTTGTTAAAGTCGATCGATTTCATAATGTATGTAATTGCCTCCGAAAATAATCGGAAATTGCGTAACTATGAAACAAAAACACAAAAATTAACTACCATTTTAAAAACAAAAAGCGAATAGAATCAGTCTTTGATTTCTACATAATCCACATACTCCCCATCATCGTCGTTAATACGTTTGTTTTGCTTTTTACTAGATGTATCAACATGTACTTTACCTTCTTCATTACGCTGATGTGCATAGGAATGTCCCTTCTGCTGCTTTTGCATCTCTTTAAACAGCTTTTTCGAAACAGCGCTCATGATTAAAAAGAAAAAGTATCTTCTGAAAACACCAAAAACAATAAATATTGCAATTAGTACAAGAATAAAATCAGACATAAAGCCCTCCTTTCAAATTATTATCTCGATAAATATAAATTTCGCTCAGAGTACACCTTTTGAAAGAACTCATCCTGTAGATCATCAATGAAATAAATAGCCTCACCTGTTGACTTCATCTCAGGGCCAAGCTCTTTGTTTACATCTCTGAATTTTTCAAAAGAGAAAACTGGAATTTTAATCGCATATCCGTTTTTTGTAGGATTAAACTTGATGTCTTTTACCTTAACCTCACCAAGCATAACCTTTGTTGCATAATTCACATAGGGTTCATCGTAAGCTTTGGCGATAAAAGGAACAGTACGTGATGCTCTCGGATTCGCTTCAATTACATAAACGATATCATTCTTGATGGCAAACTGGATATTAATAAGTCCTTTTACTTGCATTGCTAAGGCAATTGACTTCGTATGTTCTTCTATCTGACGAATTACATCCGCACTTAAATCAAATGGAGGTAGCACAGCGTTACTATCACCACTATGAATTCCTGCTGGTTCGATATGCTCCATGATACCGATGATATAAACATCTTCTCCGTCGCAAATAGCATCAGCCTCAGCTTCAATTGCTTTTTCAAGGAAATGATCAACCAACACTTTATTATCAGGAATATCTTTTAAAATATTTACCACATGCGTCTCTAATTCCTGTTCGTTAATAACGATTTTCATACTTTGCCCTCCAAGTACATAACTCGGACGAACTAACAAAGGAAATCCTAATTCTCTTGATACTCCTACCGCCTGATCAGCATCTTCAATCACACCAAACTTCGGA
>CAMBYJ010000242.1 GCA_945872015.1 Chitinophaga pinensis
ATTTATAAAAGCAATGAAATTAAAATCAATTAGTTTTTTATTCCTATTGGCAACAGTGTTCTTTTCGTGCAGTTCAGAAACGGAGACGCCCCAAAAGGTAGCTGCTCAGTTTCTTCAGGCTATGGAAAATAGAAATTATGAAGAAGCAATGACCTATTCAACACGCTCGACCCAAAAGCTTTTGACGCAATTGAAAAGGTTAGAAGAGCTAACAGGTGAAAACGATGCGGTAAAACCAAATAAAGTAACCATCGTTTCCGAAGATATTCAAGGTGATAAAGCCACTGTTTATTTTAAGGAAGAAGGCAATGATTTACAACAAAGAATTTCTCTTAAACGAACGGTGGAGGAGAATAAAAAAGTATGGAAAGTCGATTTGCTTAAGGAAGAATTGCAGTTGAATCGCGATGCAGGTTTAGAGTCGTTGCCTGAATCAAGTGATAACATGAAAACACCAGTATAATTATGTTAGTTGAATTTAATCAGTTACCACCTCATACGCGCTTTTGGATGTTTACGTCCAATCGTTTTTTAACGCAAGACGAAATACTATCATTAAAGAATGAATTGTCGTTGTTTATTGAAAAGTGGACCGCTCACAAGCAAGAGTTAAATGCATCTTTTTCGTTAATCGACAATGCAATATTAGTGGTGGGTGTTGATGAATCGCAAACGGGTGCAAGCGGATGTTCTATCGATTCAATGACAAAGGAAATAACACGTCTTGCTCAACAAATGAATATCGATTGGTTAAATCGTTTTTCGATAGTGATAAAATCTTCAGAAGGTATTATGGCTGCTAATGCAAATAGCTTAAAAGAGCTATTCTTAGCTGGTAAAGTCAATGAGCAAACACTTGTTTCTAATTCTTTGCTTTCCAGTTTTGATGAATTACAATCTAACTTGTATTTGCCAATTAAAGATACCTGGATGAACCGTTATTTAGTTCGATAAAATGAGAAAGTCGATTTTGAAAATAATACAAATCCTAATCGTACTTATTTTACTAATTATGATTGCGATATTTTTAATTCACAAACTTGAAGCGCATTTTGAGATGCAAATTATTCCTTCTTAACAGTTAGGATTTACTTTTCTTTCTCATTCGGATATTCAACAACTCAACTGTTAAAGAGAAAGCCATTGCAAAGTAGATATATCCTTTTTCAACTTCGTGATGGAAGGCTTCTATGATTAACATAAAACCAATTAGCATCAGAAATGATAAAGCAAGCATTTTAATTGTTGGATGACGATTAACGAAATCAGAAACAGGTCCTGCTGCAGCTAGCATAATTAACATCGAAATAATAACCGCTAAAACCATAATTAAAATATGGTTAACTAATCCCACAGCCGTTAATATAGAATCGAACGAAAACACTATGTCTAATCCAATGATTTGAAGAATAGCAGTGTTTAAACTAATTTTCTTTAAATCAGGATTTTTATGTTCTTCTTCGCCTTGTACTTTACCATGTATTTCTGTTGTGCTTTTTGCAAGAAGAAATAATCCACCAGCAAGTAAAATAATATCCTTACCGCTAAATTCTAAACCAAATGGAAGTGGTAGCGTTTCTTTTAGTCCAATAATCCAACTTAACGAAAACAATAACATGATGCGGATAATCAGGGCCATGAATAATCCAATTCTACGCGCCTTTTTTTGTAAATGCTTCGGAAGTTTATCTGCAAGAATGGAAATGAAAATAATATTGTCGATTCCAAGAACAATCTCCATCACGATTAGAGTAAAAAGACTAATCATTCCTGCTACACTAAATAAATAAGCTGTTTCTGTCATTGCTAGATAATTTCCTTGCAAATTTAAGTTAAAAAACAATATTCTGATTTAAATGTTTTAAGTCAGGATTCAGATAATATTAACATTAAATCTGATTTGTTTTTCATTTCCTTATTAATTTCGCCCCATGAAAAAATTGATTGCCCTTAGTGTTTTGTGTTTTTTTATTTTGATCAATAATAGCTTCGGACAAGAACCAACCACATCAAAAATCACAGTCAGCGGTTATATTTCAGATGCTTCCACGGGTGAACGAATGATAGGAGCTGCTGTTTATTTTAAAGAAATTGATAGAGCAGTAAGTTGTAATGCCTACGGATTTTATTCAATGTCGGTGACGCCTGGAACTTATACTATCGTTGTTTCTTATGTCGGATTTATGACTAATGAATCTAAGTATACTCTTACAAAAAATCAGTCGATAAATGTAGAATTGAAACCTCGCGTAATCGAAACACAAGAAGTAGTTATTACTGCACAGAAGAAAGACAGAAATATTCAATCGACAGAGATGAGCAAGGTTGAAGTTGGAATTGATCAGATTAAAGCCTTACCTGCATTAATGGGAGAGGTGGATGTGCTCAAGGCAATTCAGTTATTACCGGGAGTGAAATCGGCTGGAGAGGGTAACTCTGGTTTTTATGTGCGTGGTGGAGGACCTGATCAGAATTTAATTTTGTTGGATGAAGCTGTCGTTTATAATGCTTCACATCTCTTCGGATTCTTTTCGGTTTTTAATTCGGATGCAATTAAAAATATTTCTTTGACAAAAGGAGGGATGCCCGCGCAGTATGGCGGACGATTATCTTCTGTGTTGGATATTTCTATGAAGGATGGAAACAGTAAAGAAGTGCATGGAGAAGGAGGTATCGGTTATATTGCTTCGCGATTCACGCTCGAAGGTCCGATTGTAAAAGATAAAGCTTCGTTTATTGTATCTGGCCGAAGGACGTTTATCGATTTGTTTTTGCGTGAACCATTTATCCCTGCTGATTCACGAATTGCTGGAAACAGTTATTACTTCTTCGACTTAAATAGTAAAATCAATTATACCATTTCTAATAAAGACCGATTGTATTTTTCAAGTTATCTCGGAAAAGATATTTTTAATTTCAGAAGTCCTGAGACAGGATTCCAAGTGAAAATTCCTTGGGGAAATGCAACTGCAGCATTTCGCTGGAATCACTTGTTTAATGAAAAACTATTCGTGAATAATTCACTCATCTTTACAAATTACAATTTCGAATTTGGTGCAGCACAGCAACAATTCGATTTTAAAATTTTCTCCGGAATTCGTGATTATTCGTTAAAGTCCGATTTCAATTGGTATCCAAATGCACTGCACAATGTGAAGTTCGGTATGAATTACATCTATCATCGTTTCACACCTACAAATGTTTCTGCTCGTTCGGGCGATGTGCAATTTGATCTTGGAGAAGTGAAGCGTTACTACGCGCATGATCTTGCTGTTTATATTAACGATGACTGGGAAATTGATGATCAGTGGAAGGTGAGTGGAGGACTTCGCTTTTCTGCTTTTGAACATGTAGGTCCTTTTACAAGATATATTCAAGATCCTTTATTTCCGTCTAATATTATTGATTCTGTTCGTTATGCTACTGGCGAAAAAGTTAAAATGTATGCGAATGTAGAACCGCGATTTAATGTGCGTTATCAGATTAATAACAGTTCATCTATCAAAGCAGCGTTCACACAAAACTATCAATACATTCATCTTGCTTCTTTCGGATCAGTGAGTTTGCCAACTGATGTTTGGGTTCCTTCAACTGATAAAGTGAAGCCGCAATTTTCTACGCAATATGCTATTGGTTATTTCAAGAATATAAAGAATAATACTTTCGAAACATCTGTCGAGATGTATTATAAAACGATGGAGAACCTTATTGAAT
>CAMBYJ010000243.1 GCA_945872015.1 Chitinophaga pinensis
TTATTAACGAATAACTATCTTTCTGTATGATTTTAAATCCGAATTCCATAGTGTTTTTATATGTTGCTAAATTACTTTTTTTTTGCTTTCAAATTTTCACAATTTCCTTTTTGCGCTAACATATTGCATTTGCCAAATAAGTTCAAACTATGATGTGTAACTTCGAATCCTAAAATATCGCCCATCATCGACTGAATTTGCTGTATACGTGGGTCACAAAACTCGAGTACCTTTCCACAGTCCTGACAAATTAAATGATCGTGTTGCTTATAGGCATACGACTTTTCAAATTGTGCCATGTTTTTTCCAAACTGATGCTTGGTAATTAAATCACAATTTAACAGATGCTCAATTGTGTTATAAATTGTTGCACGACTCACATGATACTTTCTTGATTTCATATGAGCAAAAAGCGACTCCACATCAAAATGCTCGTTAATAGAATAAATCTCCCTCAAAATGGCAAAGCGCTCTGGCGTTTTTCGGAGATTATTTTTTTCTAAATAATCTAAAAACACACTATGTACCTTGTCGGCTAATTTTTCGTTGGTACTATTCATAGCTGGAGTCATTTTGATCATTGTTATTATCAATGCGCATCACTGATAAAATACCTGGAAGCTTTTCGATTTTCTTGATTAGTTTTTTCAGATGTTCAGTATCGTGTACAAACAACATAATTGTCCCTTCAAATACACCATCATTACTTACGATATTTAGTGAACGAATATTCACTTTTAACTCACTAGAAATAACTTTTGTGATATTATTTACTACTCCCACATCATCTAGACCAGTAAGCTTAACACCCGTCAAAAAGGCGATTTGCTCTTGACCAAACCATCTTGCTTTTACAATTTTATTAGCATAGTTAGCCATTAACTGCATGGCATTCGGACAATTGGTCCTATGAATTGAAATGCTATTACCATCTTCAATAAAACCGAAAACGTCATCACCAGGAATAGGTGCGCAACAATCCGATAATTTATATTTAATCTGATCGATATCCTGACCAATTACCAACATATCCGACTTTCCTCTAATCGATTTCACAAGGTCTTCGAATGTTTGTTGGTCCGTTTTAAATGTATTAGGTAATTTACCTTGTTCTTTTAGATCGAAAAAGTCTTTCAGATTACTTAAATCGATTGCACCAACTGCAATACGGTAATAGAAATCAGTAATATTGGTTACTTTAAAAAACATTAGCAGTTCATTCACTGCATAAGTGATTTTATCTAGCTTAAGCGATTTGATTTTCTTATCAAATATTTCTTTTCCCTCTTCTGCAAATTTCTTCTTATCCTCTTTGAGCGCTGTTTTTATTTTTGATTTAGCTTTCGCCGTCACAACCATATCCAACCAGTTGTCCTTGGGACGTTGTTTGCTGGCGGTAATAATTTCTACCTGATCACCTGAATTTAACACATGCGAAATAGCAGCTAATTTATGGTTGACTTTTGCACCGATGCATTTGGTTCCAATATCTGAGTGAATCTCAAATGCAAAGTCCAGTGCGGTTGAACCTGAAGGCAGTGTTTTAATTTCCCCTTTTGGTGTAAACACAAAAATCTCCTCTGCAAAAAGATTTAATTTAAAGTCATCAATAAAGTCTAATGCATTCGCATCAGGATTTTCAAGCGTTTCACGAATTCGAGAGATCCATTCATCTAACGCGCCTTCATGGCTAGACTCTTTATACTTCCAATGGGCAGCATATCCTTTCTCCGCAATTTCATCCATGCGCTTTGTCCTGATTTGAACCTCTACCCACTTCCCTTCTTTACTCATAACGGTTGCATGCAACGACTCATACCCATTCGCTTTGGGAGTACTGATCCAATCGCGCAATCGATCAGGGTTTGGCGTAAAATAATCAGTGATTTTAGAATACACTCTCCAACATTCTGCTTTTTCTAAATCATAAGGGCAATCGATAATTATTCGAATAGCAAATAAATCATACACCTCTTCGAAGGTTATGTTTTGCTTTTTCATTTTATTCCAGATTGAATTGATTGATTTAGGGCGACCCTTCACTTCAAACTTAAAATGCTCATTTTTTAATTCGTCGATAAGCGGACGAGTAAAATCGTTGATAAACTTTTCACGATCTCTTCTACTCTGTTGTAATTTTAAAGCTATCGAACGATAAACATCCGGCTCGGTATATTTTAATGATAAATCGTCCAGTTCCGTTTTGATTGCATAAAGTCCTAAGCGATGCGCCAACGGAGCATACAAGTAAGCTGTTTCGTTAGCAATCTTTAGTTGCTTATCACGAGGCATAGAGCCAAGCGTACGCATATTATGCAATCGATCCGCAATTTTAATTAAGATAACACGAACATCATCACTTAGCGTAAGAAGCATCTTTCGGAAGTTCTCCGCTTGCAACGAACTCTTATGATCAAACACGCCTGAAATCTTCGTTAACCCGTCTACGATATTCGAAACTTTTTTATTGAATAGTCGCTCCAGGTCATCGAGCGTATAATGAGTGTCTTCTACCACATCATGCAATAAAGCACACACTACTGCAAGGGCACCTAAGCCAATTTCTTCAGCAACTATTTGCGCAACAGCTATTGGATGATAAATATAAGGTTCCCCCGACTTACGACGCATATCGCTATGTGCCTCTAGAGATATATCAAAGGCCTTACGAATCATCTTGCGTTCTTTTACATCAACATTCGATTTGCAAGATTTTAAAAGCGCGCGATAACGTTTTAATATTTCCTTTTTTTCTTGCTCTGGGTCAAGAATAATAGGAGCTAGCTTAGTTGTATTTCCGTTGCTTTGGGTAGTACTCATAGTAGATGAACAAAGGTAAGAAAAGCCATACTTATAAATAAAAAATGGCCGCTTGAAAACGGCCATCTAATTATTATTTTACATTTAGTTAATCATTACTGGCATTACCAACATTAACAAGTCAGCATTAGGGTCTGACTCATCTTTCGGAGATGATAATAATCCCGCACGATTTGGTAATGATAATTCCATTTGAATATGTTCAGAATGAAGGTTACTCAACATATCAGAAATAAACTTAGCATTAAAAGCGATTTCGATATCTTTCCCTTCGTAGCTACATTGCAAACGCTCATTCGCATCATTTCCAAAATCCACATCTTCTGCTGAAATATCCACCTGGCTACCTGCTATTTTAAACTTCACCTGATGCGTAGTTTTATTAGAGAAGATAGACACACGCTTAATTGCACTTAAGAAAGAAAGACGATCGATTGTTAACTTGTTAGGGTTATCTAAAGGAATTACCGCTTCATAATTTGGATAACGACCATCAATCAAACGACAAATTAAATTGATATTATCGAAAGCAAAAAATGCATTAGCTTCATTAAAGTCTACTTTAACCTGCGTATTTGTATTAGGCAAATTTGATTTTAGCAAACCAAGAGGCTTTTTAGGAAGAATAAATGATACTTCTTTTGCTGATCGAATGTCTGAACGACGATATCTCACTAATCGATGAGCATCAGTAGCAACGAAAATTGAGCCTTCCTTTCCAAACTGACAATAAACACCTGTCATAACAGGACGTAATTCGTCATTACCAGTAGCAAACAAAGTAGTATTGATTGCATCAGCTAATGTTTCACTTGCAATATCTATAGAATCGGGTTTATCGATAGTTGGTAACTTAGGAAACTCATCACCATTAAAA
>CAMBYJ010000244.1 GCA_945872015.1 Chitinophaga pinensis
ACTTCATTGAAACTGCTGTTGATATAACTGGTGGAACAACATATACCATAATGGGAACGAGCCAATTAATGAGTGTTCCATATGCGTTATATGCAAAAACTTCAGGAAATGGTCAAGGTCCGGTTGGTCCTCAAGGAATTCAAGGACCAGCAGGAGTAGATGGCTCTAACGGAACAAATGGAATTGATGGCGGAGTTGGATCGACAGGTTTAACAGGCTCACAAGGAATTCAGGGTTTACCAGGAGCAACAGGAGCAACAGGTTCACAAGGAATTCAGGGGCCAACAGGTTTAACGGGTGCAACAGGTTTACAAGGAATTCAAGGTTTAGCAGGAACTAACGGTTCAGTTGGTGCTACAGGTTTAACGGGAGCAACTGGTTTAACAGGCTTACAAGGACCAGCAGGAGCTGATGGACAAGGAGGAGTTACAACAGCTGGTTCAGGTATAAATGTAACAGGTGCTGGAACTATAGCTAGTCCTTATGTAGTTAGTGCAACAAGCCTATGCGGTTTAGCTATAGGGCAGACCTACCAAGGTGGGATTATCTTTTACCTAGATGCCTCAGGCTGCCATGGGTTGATTAGCGCGCCAACAGACCAAAGTACTTCAGCGACATGGTTTAATGGTTCTTACCTTGACACTAGAGCATATGGAAGCGGATTGTTTGAAGGGAAATATAATACACAAATTATAAATTGGATAGAGGGCGGTGTAAGCAGCGCCGCTGCTATTTGTGGAAACTTGACATTGGGAGGTTATAGCGATTGGTATTTACCATCAATTGAAGAGTTAAATAAAATGTACGAAAAGATAGGCCAAGGAAATACTTTGGGATTAGGAAATGTTGGCGTTTTTTCTAATAGCACCTATTGGAGTTCTACGGCGTACGATGACTCCTATGCGTGGAAGCAGTATTTCGCCAATGGCTACCAGGGCACCATCAATAAGGCCGTCACTTACTATGTGCGTGCTATTCGGGCTTTTTAACTACTTGCACTGAGCTTGTCGAAGTATTTATCTATTTAAATAATACCGCGACTTGTACTGAGCTGGACACCCCTGAGTTTATCGAAGGGTCGAAGTAAGCGGTCGATTTTTAAAAATGGAGAGCACGCTCTCCATTTTTCTTTTAAATTATATACTATGGCATTATATTATGATTTACCTGTGTTTAAAGATGTGTACAAGCTCACTTTGTTAATTTACAGTTTAACCAAAGATTTTTCAAAGGAGTATAAATATACCTTGGGGCAAGATTTAAAGAAAAATGCTACTCGAAAGGGTAGCATTTTTTTGGATTTTTTTCTTGATTCAATTAAACCTTTTTTAATTCTTATTGTCTTATAGATAGAAACCAATTAAAACGAATGATTATGAAAAAGATGATTTTATCTGTAGCTTGTGTTTTAGGAACCGCTGCATTATTTGCTCAAACGCCTACAAATGTTGATAAAGGAGTAATTAAACAAGAATTGAAACAAGACAAACAAAAAGTCTTAGACGATAAGCAAAAACTAAACAGTGATAAACAAACGTTGAATGCGGACAAACAAAAGTTAATTGATGCTAAAGCTTCAGGCGATAAAACACAAATAAAAGCAGCTCATCAAGATTTAAAATCATCAAGAACAACTGTTAAAGATGATCACCAACAATTAAAGCAAGATAAGTTGGAACGTCAAAAAGACAAAATTGAGTTAAAACAACAAAGAATTGAAAATCATCCTCATAATAAATAAGGATGGGTAAAGTCATATTGTTGTGGGGAGCAAAAATATTTCTACATCGATTAACAACTATCATTTAAACTTGTCAATCATAATAAGGTTATTATTCTCTTACTTTTTCTTGATAAAAAGTAAGCAAAAATCAAGACCATTTTAAGGTAGTTTTTACTTCGCTCCTCTACGTAAAACCGCACGTAAATACTCTTTCCCTGCGATAACTCTTGATCTTCAAAAGCATTTGCTTTTTCTCATGCTCATTTTCGCTGAAAAAGCGAAACGCAATTACGAAGAAATTTACAGCTACTACTATAAAATAATCAATTAGAAGCCCCCTTGAAATCATTTAATATTTCATTTCCAAAATTTAGTATTCCACTATTTCCCCACAAGTTTTAGTCTTGATCCTCTTTAATTCAATTTTAACCTTTATATAGTAGAACTCAAATTCAGTTTCTTAGAACTTTATAAATAAAAAAAGCCGTTTCAATTGAAACGGCTTTAAAAATAATTTTAAGTTATATTATTTTACAGAAATAACTACACGTCTGTTTTTAGCTTTTCCTTCAGGAGTTTCATTATCTGCTATCGGATTTTTTTCACCGTAAGCATTAATTGTTATTCTTGATGAATTTATGCCTTTTGAAATTAAATAGGCTTTAACAGAATTAGCTCTTTTTTGAGATAATTTTAAATTGTATTCATCAGATGCATCTGCATCAGCATAACCATCAATAGTTACAGTTGCATTTTTGTCAGATTTTAATTGGGTAACAAGAACTGCAAATTTTGAAGGTTTTATTTGAGCGCTATTTGGTGCAAACAATAAAGTTTCAACTGCTTTTACCTCAGGCACTAAAGATGGAGTAACGGGTGCAGCTTCTTTTGGTCTTACTGGTTCTTCTTCAATTTTAGCAACCTCTATAGGTTTAATATCTTCTTTAACTTCTACAACTATTTTGTTAATTGAATCAAGTTTTTCTAATTCTTTTAAATAGTTCGAAATTTTAATTACTGATTCGTCAGTATAACCGCATAAATCAGAAGAATAGTCCCCTTGTAATTTTGCTATTAAAGCAGTATCACCAGGATTCTTTTCTAAAATAGATTTTTCTAAATTTTTACCGTAAGTAGACAATTTGATTGCCTCATCTTCAGAGTATACGTTTTTATTACATTCTTGCGCAAACAACAACGAAAAATTAAGCGTAAACCCAACTAATATATATAGTTTGTTCATCTTCTTTTTTGTTTTTATTTGTTAATGATTCCTCTTAAGTGTTGTAACGCGTCTTGAGCTTCTTGAGTTTTCGGAGTAACTTCACATTTAGGAGCTTCACAGTTACCAATTTTAAATACAAGTCCTAAAGAAGCTTGAAGGTAATTGTCTTTAGCAAATTTAGCTAAACCTTGTGCAGTAATACCCATATTAGGAAATAACCAGAAATTAGCTCCTAAACCAGCATTAAAATTAACTACATTTAATCCTCCACCTTTAGTTAATGGTTTTTTATCTCTAAAGGTATAACCTAAACCTAAAACTCCATATGGATCAAACCATTTTGTGTCGCCGATTAAATTATTAAAATCATATTTACCATTTAAATCTACTGCCAAAAAGTTATGTGGATTTAATGAAGTACTAGAAAAAGCAAATTGTGCACTCCACCCCTTTTTTAATACTTTATCTGCAGTAAATTGCGCAGGGTAATAAGCATATTTATTCAAGGCTTTAAAAGTTTCTCCTAATGATCCATCATCAATAATATTACCCCCAAATGAAACCTGCCAAGGTGTTTTAGTTAACCATTTCCCAAATGACAACTTCGAATTAGATGTTGTATCCTGTGCATTTGAAACACTTACAAACATTATAAAAGCTAATAAAGCTACCGTTACGTTCTTTTTTTTCATTTCCATTTTTTTATTAGACAACCACTTATCTTAATTAAGATTTCTATACT
>CAMBYJ010000245.1 GCA_945872015.1 Chitinophaga pinensis
GCGCTTATCATTCAGATATTCTACCTCCGTCATTATCTCCCCGTATGAATTAAAGGTCTTCCAAGTTCCTTGCTTTTGACCAAATTCATCGGTTTTGTTACGGTGTTTTTCCTTGCCCGGCGCGTACTTAGGTTTTTCCTCTGTTTGCGAGAAGCTAATAAAAGGAATCATCAGAAGAGATAAGAGTAAGATTTTGTACTTATGCATATGCAACAGTTTTTATCAGGGTATAAAATTAAGATTTTATTTAATTCCTCAAAGGTTTTCCTGTAGTTAATATCGATTGAATGCGTTCTAAGGTCTTTTTTTCGCCTGTTAAGGATAAAAACACCTCTCGTTCAAGGTCTAAAAGGTATTGTTCAGATACCTCAGAAGGAGCAGAAAGCTCCCCGCCGCACATCACGTATCCAAGCTTTTTACTTATATATTCATCATGATTGGAAATATAATTCCCGTTTTTCATACTATTTGCCCCTACCCAGATTAGCCCCAATCCTTGTTTGCCTAGTACCTTGATGTTTTTACGCTGCTGCGGTTGAGTATATCCTGCATCTGATAATGTAACCACACTGTTTCTTGCATCAAAAAGCAATTGATTTCTGTTCATCGTAATCTCATCTCGCCCTGATTTCAAGATTCCCATTTCGAATGCTTCTTTAGCTGATGTAGAAACTTTAGCCTGACCAATAGTTAAGAAGTTCGCTCGAAGAGAGTTCAACTGAATGTCTCCTTCTTTCAACGAATCCGAAAGTCGTAAGGTTAATTCTTTTGTACCACCACCACCAGGAATTAATCCAACACCAAATTCAACCAGTCCTGTATAAAGCTCCGCATGAGCTTGTACTTTATCAGCATGCAAGGTCATCTCACAACCACCACCTAACGTTAATCCGAAAGGAGCAACAACAACTGGTACCGACGAATATCGAACGCGCATATTCATATTTTGGAACATGCGAATGGCCATATCAATTTCGTCGTATTCTTGCTCAATTGCCATCATAAATATCATAGCGAGGTTTGCACCTGCCGAAAAGTTGGCCCCCTCATTTCCAATAACAAGTCCTTTGTAGTTTTTCTCAGCAAGTTCAATTGCTTTGTTCACTCCGGCGATCACTTCACCACCCATTGTATTCATTTTGGTTGTAAACTCACAACAAATGACATCTTCTCCTATGTCGATAATGTTACATCCGCTGTTCTTCCAAATGGTTTTCTCTTTACGCAAAGGGTATAACTGAACACTCGATTGCTGATTAGGAATTTTTATATATGAGCTTGTATTGGGATCGTAATAACTGCCAATGCCATTTTCAAATTTGTAAAAAGTTGTATGGCCAGCTTCAATCATCGAATAAATCCATGGTGCTGCTGTAAAGCCTAGTTGTTCCATTGCTTTAACCGACTCTTTAATGCCAATAGCATCCCATGTTTTAAACGGACCTATTTCCCATCCAAATCCCGCTTCTAACGCTTCGTCTATACGAAATAAGTCTGGAGATATTTCATTGACTTTATTAGATACAAATTCAAATAAACTAAAGAACGATTTTCTGTAAAAGTCGCCTGCCTTATCTTTGGCTTGAATTAATAAAGCAATGCGCTGCCTTGTATCGTCAATACCTTTTGCACTTTCAATCGATTCGTATTTATTCTTTTTCTGTAGACTGTATTCAAACGTCTTTAGATCAAGTGATAAATATATATTCTTTCCTTTTTCATCTTTCGATTTTTTGAAAAAGCCTTGTTTCGTTTTGTCGCCTAACCATTTTTTCTCTATCATTTGAGAGATAAATCCTGGCAATTCAAATGTTTTCTTTTCATTTCCTTCGGGAAGGGCAGCCGATAAATTGTTGCTAACATGCACAAGTGTATCTAATCCAACTACGTCACATGTTCTGAAAGTTGCCGACTTAGGTCTTCCGATAATTGTTCCTGTAAATAAATCGATATCGTTAACAGTGAAATCGGATTGCTCTACTAAATGAAACAAGGATAAGATGCTGTAAACCCCAATTCTGTTCGCTATAAACGCTGGAGTATCTAAACATTCAATCGTAGTTTTTCCAAGGAATAGTGAACCATAGTTCATTAAAAATTCAACAACATCTTTTTTGGTTTCTTTCCCCGGAATAATCTCTAATAATCGTAAATAACGTGGGGGGTTAAAAAAATGGGATCCGCAAAAATGTTGCTTAAAGTTTTCACTTTGTCCTTCTGTCAATAAGCCAATCGGAATTCCAGAAGTATTTGTTGTGATTAGCGAATCTGGCCTTCTGTATTTTTCAACTTCATCGTATAATTGCTTTTTGATTGCTAAATTCTCAATTACTACTTCAATAATCCAATCGCATTCACTTATCTTCGATAAATCATCATTGAAATTCCCCGTTTGAATTAAACTTATACCCGATTGAGAATAAAGTGGAGACGGCTTTGATGAAATAGCATTCTTTAAAGATGATTCTGCAATCCTGTTTTTAAAAGTTGGATGTTCTTTCGAAATACCTTTTTTGCTTTCTTCTTCCGTTAGATCTTTCGGGACAATATCCAATAATAAAACCGAAACACCAATATTAGCAAAATGGCATGCAATACGCGAGCCCATTATGCCTGATCCTAATACGGCAACTTTTTTTATTGCTCTATTTGACAGCATATGACAAAATTTAATCTTTCGAATTTAAAAATTTAATAGTGATAATTAACGGGAATTAGAAAAAGTATTCAACTGTTTTTGTTGTTTGATTTGTATGGACTTTATAATAGGTTGTTTCGCTTGGTATTAGGATTTAATCCAATAGAGAGTTATGAAATATCAAACATTATTTTACCTTTGCAACCTCAATAAAACAACACTATGAGTTTCGAGAAAATTATTTCAGTGCCAGGAAGTCCGGGTTTGTATAAGATGGTAGCACAGATGCGTAACGGCGGTTTTGTTGTTGAAGGTATTTCTGATAACAAAAGAATGCCTGTATCAGCAACTCAACGTATTGTCATGTTAAAAGACGTAGCAATTTATACATACGAAGAAGATATGCCTCTTTACGATGCATTTAAAAAAATGAAAGAGAATGATTCATTAGCTACGTCAGTAAATACTAAATCAGAACCAGCAGATTTAAGGGCTGTATTGAAAAAAGTATTGCCAGAGTACGATGAAGAGAGAGTTCACATTTCTGATATCCGTAAGATTTTCGCTTGGTATGGTTTAATCAAAGAATTAGTAGGAACTCCTGAAAGCGAAGCTGCAATGAATCCAGCTGCAGAGAATGTAGAAGAAGTTGTAGAGGAAGCAAAAGTTGAAGCAAAAGTTGAAGAAGTTGCTGAAAAACCAAAGGCTCCTAAAAAAAGAGCAGCAAAAAAAGCTACTGATAAAGAATCTTAATTCAAAACAAAAGCCCCTATTTTTAGGGGCTTCTTTATTCTAAATCAATATGAATTTCACAAACGAATTATTGGCGTATAAAACGATAAGGACTTTTTTACCACAGAACTTCTCTTATAAAACATGGGATGATATTCAGTCTTATTTTGAAGATTTGAAAAACAGAGGAATCAATACGAATGAAGAATTTGAGCAATGGCTTAGTGATAGAAGTGAATTAGAAGCTGCATTGCAGGAAGATGTGGGTTGGAAATATATTCGAATGAGTTGTGATACAACGAATGAACAATTT
>CAMBYJ010000246.1 GCA_945872015.1 Chitinophaga pinensis
AGACTTTACCTATACACCAGGATTTTTAACAATTGATGTTACTTCTATTTCTGATCCTTCTGCGCAGTACACCTGGGATTTTGGTGATGGTACAGCACAGCAAAACGGATTCACTGCACAGCATAGTTATGCGGCTACAGGATCATACACTATCTGTTGTTACATGCAAGCGTTATGTGGCACAGACAGTATTTGTAAAACCGTTACTATAACCAATGTGGGATTAGGCGAAAATGTAAACAAAGAATTGTTGGTGATTAATAGAGCAGAGGAGTGGGAAATAAAATCGACATCAACCATTGAAAATTACACCTTGATAAATGCAATGGGTCAGGTGTTGATTAGTGGGAATGTGAATTCAGAAAAAGTAGTGATTAGCAAAGGTGCTTTACCAGATGGGATTTATATTTTGAAGATGAAAGATGAAGAGGGTGAGAGGCTAGTAAAGGTGAGGAGGTAATGAAGTTGTGATTATTAAAATTTGCTTTAGGTAATATTTAACTCATTAAACTATATTTTGAGTATCGCTATGGCTAAGAAATGTTATTTTATTTAGATGAAAAAAATTATCCATGAAGAATTTGAATTAGAATTGCGTTTTTTTGCGTCACTATTTCGTCACTAAATAGGATGATAGTTGAAATCCTCTTTAGTTTTGGCTTTCTAAAATATCGTCTCTAAGCCTCGCAACTGTCAACCCCATTTTGAAAATGCGAAAGCCTGTCCACTTAAAACAGGGTTACAGCTTCGCTGTTCGCGAAGCCTCGCGACAGTATCCCAAAGATGCAAAACAAAAAAGCCAATCCTTCGGATTGTTTTTACATTTAGCTTTCTAATTTTTCAAGCAAGCTTGTAATTATTCGCTAAATGTAAAAAGCCACTCAAATTTGAGTGGCTTTTTTGTCTTTCTTGTGGGAGCAACAGGATTCGTCGCGAGGCTTCGCGACTGTGACCCCAATGCTAAATTTTAAAGCGATCGATTAACCACTGATAATCTTGAACTAATCTTAGAATAAATTCCCTTGAGTTCATTTTTTTAATGAAGGCCTCAGCTTTTCTCGCTTGTGAAATATTGTCAAAATCAATTACAAGAATTGTAGTCCAATCATTTGCTTTTGAAGTATAGCTGCATTTATAAAATCCATTGTTATGCTGAATGATCCGTTCACTAAAATTTGATGTTTCACCTACATAGTATTTGTTAAGTGAAGAGCTGTAAATGATGTATAGGTAATGCATAAAATCAAGCCATAAAGCAAAAAAGCCCAGTACTTAGTACTAGGCTTTTTTGTCTTTCTTGTGGGAGCAACAGGATTCGAACCTGTGACCCTCTGCTTGTAAGGCAGATGCTCTGAACCAGCTGAGCTATGCTCCCTTTTGTTGATAATACTCTCAACGGGGTTGCAAATATAGAAAGTGAATCTAAATTGACAAAATAAATTGATAAGAATGTTTAGAGAAATGTCTCCTTCTGAAAATAGTCGGAGGTTTGAGTTTTAAATAGTTGAAAATAAGAGGCTTAAATTCTATTGTGGATGATATTCAATTTGCAATTGCTCCACTTTTATGAGAACGCTGTCTCTGTAAACTTCTTTTAATAAGCAATTTCCCTCTTTATCAAATACCTTGTAATCATATTTGAGTTCCCATATTCTAGTGCTGTCCTTAGCAAATCCAGTGTTTTTTACTAACCTTCCTTTGTCATCATAATCGTTTACAGCACGATAATCCAACGTGCCGTCACCTAAATAAATCTTCTCTTCAATCAGTTGATTTTTCAAATCGTATTTGTTTGCTGCGGTGAAATCGATTTGATTATTCCCCTCGTAACCAGTCATCCCAATAAGGTTGTTTTTCTCGTCAAAAAGATTGACTTGTTTTATTACTGAGTTAGTATTATGCTTCGTAGTTATTATCTCGATTAAATTATTGTTTCTATCATACTTGTATTTTGTAGTATAAAGTAAATTTCCTTCTTCATCTGTTTCCTTCGACTCGTTTTTTATTTTTTCTTCATTAAAAGAATTTATCCTGATTGATTCCAGTTCATCCTCTTCGTTAATAAAAGTATTGCTGATCTCATTGCCATCGGTATTAAATTGACGGATGCTTTTGTTGATTAACTTTCCTAAATGAGGAGCAGTCTTTGTGCTGTCATAAAAAAATGTACTTATTGTAATGGTCTTTATTTTACCATTCCATTTCTCTTGTTGTAAGTCGCTAATTGGGGTGTTTTTACCACAGGAAATAAGCAGGACTGAAATTACCAAATAAAAATACTTTTTCATTGTTTTTGTTTTAGCAGATCTTTTTAATCAGTTGAAATCAAAATTACTTAAATAAGAATTTCGTGATAGCAATAACTAGGAATCTTTCTAACCTTTATTCATTTTTTAGCTATTTAATACAATAAAAAAAAGGGCTGAATTTCTTCAGCCCTTTTTTTTAATCAGAAGTGAAAATTACTTCACTGTTAATTTTTCGCTGTAAGAAAATCCTTGTCCTTCAACTTTTACAAGGTATAACCCTGATGCATAAGTAGAAACGTCAATTGTTGTATTCATTTCATTTAATGCAGCGTTGTAGATTACATTTCCTGTGATATCGAAAACACGAACCATTGCATTGTCGTATTTCTTAACCTGAATTGCTACAACACTTTCAGCTGGGTTAGGGAATAATTTAACTCCACCAACATTAGCATTTTCGTTAATTCCTGTAGCACCACTTACTGTAACTAAGTCAACACGTAATGAGCTAGATCCTGTAATTGGAGAAGTGCTAGGTAAGAAAGCATGCCATGCAATGTAATAATTTCCGTTTGTAGGTACTGTGAATGTATTGCTTGATAAACGGTAAATTGAGTCGATTACTTCAGTTGCGATTAATTGAGTAGAAGAAGCAACATCTTGAGAAGTAGCTAATTTAACTTCTAATGAGCATGGAGCTTGGAAGTCAAATTGACGGTACCAGTAGTCTAATTGGTAAGTTGCACCAGCTGTCATATCAAAACATCCTGACCACATCCAATCATCATCTAATGATCCGCTACCCGCTTTACGGATACATTGTGCGCCAGAATATGCAAGTGTCGCAACTGGAGCCCAACTTACACCATCACCATTTCCATCAAATACAGCCCAAGCTGATAAATCGTCACCAGCTTCAAAATCCATAACATAAGCGGTAGATAAGTTAACTGAAGTGAAATTGTCTACAGTAACTGAGTAAGAATCGTTACCAGTGTTTGCATCTCCGGGGATATTTGCAGAGCAATTAACTGTTGAGCTAGCACCTGTAGATAGGTTTGCTGTAGCTGTAAATGTATAATCTACGCTGCTATTTGGAGCAATAGGACCTGGAGCAACTTCGTTAACTGCAGCACCACCGTTTACTGAGAAAGAAACAGGGATGTTAGAGATTGCAGCGCCACCATAGTTATTGATTGTAATTGTTACAGGAGTTGTAGATGATAATGAACAACCTGATGTTAAACTTGAAGCTGTAACACCAGCATCAATTGCTGCTGGCTCAAATAATGTTACATCATCAATCATCCACCACCAGTCGTAATCACCTGTCCATTTGAAACGAACATAAACAGTTGCTTGGTTGGCTGCAATTGAAGAGATGTCAGCTTGTACATAATGAGGATTACCACTTGTTTGGTTTTGAGCTAA
>CAMBYJ010000247.1 GCA_945872015.1 Chitinophaga pinensis
ATTACGGTAGTGTATTTTATTTTTGTCCCTACGTTAGAATAATTTTTCTCCAGATAATCCAATGCAAATTCAATAAAACACTCCCTATTGGTTTTAACTGCTTTTTTGTTAGCGGCTAAGAAATTTGACTTATGTTGATTCAACAGGTAATTAATCTTTTCGTGCTCAATCTCTGCACTCTGTCTAACCTGCTGCCTTTTCTCATCCCAAAGTTTCATAGGGATTGAAATTTTAAGTGAGTCCCTACTAATTGGTGTGCGGTCAGTATATACCGCTTTATAGATAATTCCCATTTTAGGATTACTCTTTGACTTACGTAAATAAAAGAATTGGTACATTTTTTTTATTTTCTAATTGAGAACAATTCATCTGCAACAGACCTATTGTTGCAGTCAATACACACACGAACACGGCTTCTACCAAGTCGTTTTAGCGCATAAAACCTTTTTAAACCCTTAACAATCATAAAATCTTCATTTACCAACAAGAGGTCATCAATTACCCCTGCTTCAATCTTATCAGCAATAGTCTGTATTTGTCTTAGCTTAAATAACGGCAGCGACTTTGGCAGTCTCAGTTTATCCAATGGCACCTCCCTCAAATTGTCATCAAACAATTGATTCAGAACCACAGTATTTTGCTGTGTATCGCCACTGATAATATGATTGCTGTAATGATCCATTCACATTTAGATTGAGCAGCACTGACTGCTAATATAACTGCCATTCGTGCTTACAACTGCTCTGGTTGGGGTAGTAAAATGGCGGTGCCCTTTACACCGCCATGTAATTAATGATTAAACTGGAATGCTTGTCCTTCTTACGCCTTTTGACTTAGTTGACTTTTTGGCTTTGCCGACACCAATATTTCCCGGGTCGGTAATTTTAACTGAAACAGATTTTGTAGCTCTGGCGGTAACAGTAGCACTCACCTTTGCTTTGACTTTTCCAAATACGGATTTATCATTAGTAATACCAATGTATCGTCTATTCAATAAAGTAGATATTTGTGCAACATCATGTTTCATGGATAAATCAACAACTAATTCACCTGGCTTAGTAGTTAATTTGATTGGCAAAAAAGCAGCAGGATTATCAAATGCACTTTTAGAAACATCTTCCGCTGGAAAATCCTTCCCTTTTGGAAGATTATTTGCTTTAATCAAGTTCTGATAAATCTCTGCATCAAGATAGTTAGTGCAGGTTTTATAGGCAAAGGAGTCCTTTTTGATTCCTTTGATGTCACCTTCGTTAACAAGTAGCTTAGGAACGTCATAACTATCAGTGAATCTATCTTTTACAAACCACAACATAATATCTACACCATCAACAAGCTTCAAAATTGAATTCTTGGTTCTAAGAGTATTACCTGATAAGTAAATTGATTGCTTGTAATATAATCCTGTCTCTTTTTCTACGGCTTTAATTACTCTTTCTGCAGCTCTTTGCGCAAATCCATTACCATCATAATATTCACTCAAAGAAATAAAGACACTACCTTTTTGTGACAATCGGGTATTGGTAAAATCTCTTAACAAAAAAGCATTTTTTGTTGAATATGCATCAAGTCTAGTTACAGTAGATTGATCGTCGCTATTTGGATTACTAAACGTTGCAGGCATTGGCTCAATATGATAGAATAAGGTTTTGATTTCATCATCCTTCAACTTCAGCAGCAAATCTTCCTTCTGCCCATTATGTATTTCGATATTTTGCTGGCTTTCAGGAAGAATAAAAGACTCTTCGATTGGTTGCTTCAATGTTTCTTTGTATTGAATTTGCTGGATTGCAGTTTTAGGATTTAATTTTTTATCCTTCACCTGTTTTAGAATCTCTGGATATAAATTAATATCAACTTCCATTACAGCCTTCACATACTTAACCTCAATACCCTTATCAAGTAACCAATATGACATTGGGAAACCATCAACATCGTTTGTCAATATCCACTCTACATCACGTAAGGTTTTAGCATCCTTATATCTACTACCTGTTCTTAATCTAATTTGCTCGTAGCGGTCGTATTTCACCAACGAGTCTTTTTGTCCTTGTTGATTACAGAAAGTCTCAAAAGAAATCAAGTAGTCGCTCCTTTTATCCATCCATGTTTTTTCACGGTGCTGGTTTAGCGTAACTCTATTTTCTCTAGAAGCTTCAAGATCTGTTTGAATCACTGGCACTTCTTCTAGTTTTAAATCAATCGCAGCCAACAACCTTCTGTATCCGTCAATTGGAATACCATCTTTTGAAAGCACGATTGGACTTAGCATACCTTTTACCCTAAGGTCTACTTTAATTGATTCTTTGTCAATCTGATAGATAGACATTAATTCTGATGGGATTAGATTTTTTAAATCCGTCAGATTTTTGTTAATTTTAACCATGATTACCTCCTTCTTTTTTTGAGGGTATTAAATAAACGGGTGTTTGTAGTTGCTTCTACAGCACCCTTTTTGTTTCGCAGCACAGCGTGCCAAATACGCCCACCACTGGACTTCTGATTTTTAATTTCATATCACTTTTTGTTAGGCAGCGTTTCTATTTTCTCTACCATAATCCCAACTATCATAGTCAAGAGTAATAACCATAGCAGCCTCAAAATCATCATGTACTGGTTCAATCATAATACCATAGTCAGGAAACATTTTTGACTTGAGTGCAGACCCAACTGAGTCAAACGATACTAGGTAATGCATAGCAATAGTGAAAAAGTGTTCATCAATAGGTTTGTCAGAAACATACAATTCCATCAATTGCTTGTGACAATGATACATCGACGAATAAGCATATTCGGGACTCTGATTAACGTGATTGTAGATAGTACTAAATCTTTCCAATTCTGTTCTAAAATCAATTCTTTGACGACCTGCTACTGGATGATTCATAAAAAAGGAAATGCCAACTCGGATGTCCTTCGGATTTTTTGTGGCGCAGCCACTGTTTGTTTGTCCCATGTCTTTTGTTTTTGGGTTTGAAAAAAATTACTTGTTGCCTTCGCGTTACTTTGTTTTGCTTGAGCCTTTCTTTTTTGAGCCTTAAAAGCTCTTTTTTGGTTCTTCACCTGTCTTTTTTGAGCCATTGGTGCTCTTATTTTTTTTGTTGTCATATTCTTTGTTGTTTTATGTATCTCTATTTTTTTGAGATACTTATTTTAGTTAAAAAAAGGAGGGTTTAGCCTCCGTTAACATTGGGTTACACTTGACTTATCTACTATTTATTTTTACTAAATTGCTCTCGATGAATTCTCTTGTTTTTAATGCCTAAAATCGAATTAACCCTTTCTTGTTTATCAATAATCGCTTTCATCCCCTTGAATACCTCACCACAGGCATTTAAGATAAACTTGGAATCTTTCGACAATTCTTCAATACTGCGCCTTTCTTTGTCTGTGGTACCCAGGTATACCTTTATTTCTGTTTTTACGGTATTGGGATTATAGAAAGGACATCGAGCTACTATATAATTCTTCTCTACGCCATCCTTGGTTCTTTTTAAAAACCCGAGTTTTAAATTACTTCTAATACCATATAGCGACCTGTATTGCAACATCAGAGTTTCTATAGCAGAAATGTCATCTAAAAAATCAACAAACACCTCATTTGTATACAGCTCCTTATAAAACAACTTTGCTTCTTTTAATTTCTTGGAATAAAACTCAAACCCTCTCTCCTG
>CAMBYJ010000248.1 GCA_945872015.1 Chitinophaga pinensis
TAATTTAAAATTAAGCGGTTGTTCATTTGATGTTGGTTTTATAAAAATTACAGGGAAGGGAAATAAGGAACGAATTGTACCAATAGGAAATGTCGCAATCAGTCAACTAGAGAGATACTTTCAATCGTACCGAAATCATTTAGGTATTCAATCAGGAGAAGAAGATTTTGTATTTCTAAATCGGAGAGGAAAACACTTAACACGCGTGATGATTTTTACCATTATTAAAGATCTTGCACGTATTGCAGGAATACGAACGAGTATTAGTCCGCATACCTTCCGTCATTCATTTGCCACGCACTTAATTGAAGGCGGTGCCGACTTAAGAGCAGTGCAGGAAATGCTCGGGCATAGTAGCATTACAACCACTGAAATTTATACACACTTAGATCGTGATTACCTTCGTTCGGCAATTTTACAGTTCCATCCAAGAGGATAAAAGCAAAACTATTTTATCAGTAATTTTGTTTCAACAATTATGAAAAAGCATTTTACAATTTTATTACTTGCTGCATTACCTTTTACAGTGTTTGGGCAAAATGATATCAAATCAAAATTAGACCAGGCACAACGATTAGAAGATCAAAATAAACCAATTGAAGCACTAACAATTTATAAGGATATTATTAAAAATGATTCATCTCAAGCATATGCGCTTTGTAAAACAGCTGCAATTATGGCTAAAGAAGGTCCTTTTTTGACTACAATAAAAAACAAAGAACAATGGTATCGCAGAGCATTATACCTTGCGGAAAAAGGTACTCGCTTAAATCCGAAATTACCAGAAGCTCATTTTACTGTAGCATTTTCGTGTGCTCGATTAACAGATTATGCTGGATTAAACGAAAAAGTAAACTTGTCCATTAAAATGAAAACAGAAGCAGAGAAGGCAGTTGCACTAAAGCCAACCCTCGCTGAAGCTTACTTTATAATCGGTAAATGGCATCAGGTAATGGCCAACTTTAATTCATTAGAAAAAATGATGATTAAAGCCATTTACAGCAATATGCCAGAAGGCACCTACAAACTAGCGATAGAGAATTTAAATAAAGCAATAAGCAATTCTACAGCTTCAACCCTGCTTTATCAATATGAACTTGCGAATACTTATTATCTGCGGGACGATGATGGTGATGAAGAAAAAGCGAGAGCTATTATTTTACGAATAGAAAAAACTGTTCCTAAAAATGAAGAAGACAAAGGAGTTGTTGCTCAAATAAAAGAACTAAAAAATAAATTATAGTTCTTTCTTCTTAAAAAATCCAATTGCCATATCCTGTAACTCCATTGCAATTTTCAGTCGGTAGATAACAAACAAATAGGTTACTGATAAAAGCGAAGATTTAAAAACAATAGATAACACTTTGTTTTCGAATCCAGGAAGCAGAAATCCAATTACACCTAGCGACAAAACGGTGAATAGCACTTTTAAATTTTCGTTTGTGAATGGCATTAACTTAAAATGCTTATGTACATACCAAAGCATCATCGTATTATAAAAGAAAGACGATAGTGCAGTTGCAGTTGCTGCTCCATTCATTCCGAATAAAGGAATAAAAATGTTTTGTAATACCATCGCTAATATTGCTAAAGAAACTAACAGTCCTGCGCCCCACTTATATTTCTCCGAAGTAAATAAGATAGCCGCATTTAATCCTGTTGCCATATTGTATAATGCAGCCGCACTTAATATAACTACCACCATCCATGCACTCTGATATCCCTCAGGTAAAAAAGAAAGTAAATCGCGGATATTAGCGTTTACATTGATAAATAGAAATCCTCCAACAATAAACATATAGAGCGAACTCTTGTAATAGATATCGTCAATTTCCTTGAGATTTTTTTCTTCCCATGCAAACGCAATTTTAGCAGAAGCAATTTTATCGAATGCATTTAATGGAGCCTCGATAATAGTTGCCACAAACGCAACAACTGTGTAAATACCAACAAAGCTAAGCGCCATGTATTTACCCATCACAATCGAATCGAAATATTTTAATCCGATAGAAGCAACAGAAGCAAACCACAAAAGCAATCCGTAGGAAATCAGACGAAAAAATTTCTTCTCTTTAAAAGTGGTCCAATCAATTTTAATTCCTGGCTTATCAAATGCAAAAACATACACCAACAAAGCCAACAGCTGCACAGCATAAATCCCTACAAAGGCTAAAATAAACTCATGAAGATTAATCCATTTTAAAAAGTAAATCGACACCACTACAATCGTCATTAAACGTACTCCAATATCATTTAAATACGTTGGAATCGTCGACTTGAAATTTGCATTACAGTAAACAGAAATAACAGATATAAACGAAATGCAAAATATGAGAGGGAAAACATACTGAAAAAAAGTAACGAATAAAGGCGATTCTTGAATATACTGACTAAAAATAAAATCCTTTAATAATAAAATCACTAAAGATGTTAACGCAAAACCAATCAGGGGAAACAGCAACATGAATCCAAAATACCCATGGTGTTTTTTATCGATGTTTTTAAATATTGGAAAGAAGCGCGTAGTAGCATTTCCAATTCCCAATGGCACAAACATCGCAACGACCAATGAAAATGAATATAGTAATCGGGTTAATCCTAATTCTTCTTTGGTTAAAAAGTATGGTTGAATAACAATCAGATTTAAAAAACCAATTGCTAGTCCAATATAAACTGCAATGGTATTTTTTATTCCTTGTCGTTTGATTACTCCCATTTTAATTCCCCCACTTTTTAAACCATTGCAAATACGTAAACACAAACCATAAACGTTCGAAGTCGTGCACTTTACCTGCTAAATAATCTTCGCGCAAGTGGCGAACAGCAATTGTATTCAATAAATGATTTCCTTTCAAAGCTTCATCACCCATCACCTCCATTAACAAAGGCTTCAAATCATTTTGCATCCATTTACTAACTGGAACACCAAAACCCATTTTTGGTCGATCTAATAACGACTTAGGAACATATTGATGCACGATATCTTTTAAAATTCGCTTGCCTACTCCATTCTGCAATTTATATTCAGATGGCAAGGTAGCAACAAACTCAATCAGGCGATGATCTAAAAAGGGTTCACGACCTTCTAAAGAAGTAGACATCGTTGCACGATCAACCTTTTGTAAGATATCATCTACTAAATAGGTTTGATATTCTACTGCGAGTACTTGATTTAAAGGCGATACTTTTGAGGAGAATTTCTCACCACTATTAAATACTGTATTTAAATCTTTAAAATTAGCATTCAATAAAAGTCTTGCTTCACCAGCCGTAAATGTTTTGTTGATACTATCAAATGCTTCTACGTTTGTTTTAGCATTGAGAAACTCAATTAACTTTTCTACGCGATTGGCATTCGTTAAATTCTTATTCAAATTAATTGCATTCAAAAAAGGAATTAATGCTTTTACGATACTTGGTTTATTGCTCCACTTTTTAAGATATGAATCTGCTTTCAAATGACGCGGATACCCAGCAAACAATTCATCACCTGCATCTGCGGATAGGGCCACCGTTACATGCTTCTTGGCAATTCGACTTACTAATGTTGTTGGAATCGCCGATGAGTCGCCAAATGGCTCATCAAAAATATGAGGCAACTCCGGAATAATATTTTTCGCTTCATCAATCGTACAAATCTCCGTAAAGTGATT
>CAMBYJ010000249.1 GCA_945872015.1 Chitinophaga pinensis
CTATTTGACAAGCCTTGACAATTTGTTCTTCTTCCGTAGATAATTCAACAAACAGCGCTTTTTGAGTCGATTTCTTTTTTGTTTTAGGATTGTCAAGATCCCAGTTCATCAAACGGAAAATATCAGCAGCATTTGTAATTAATGATCCCTGATTAAATCGAATCAGGTTATTACATCCTTCACTAAACGTGTCGCCTATCCGTCCGGGAAAGGCAAATACATCGCGGGCATAGCTATGCGCAATATCAGCAGTAATCAAGGCCCCTCCCTTTTTTGCAGCCTCTACCACGACAACACCATCGCACATACCCGCTACTATTCTGTTGCGAGATGGAAAGTTCTCACGGTCTGGCATGGTTTCAAAAGGATATTCACTTAACCAACCTCCATTATCGAGCATAGCCATTGCGGTCTCTTTATGTTGCGAGGGATAAAAAATATCGAGTCCGTGGCCGAGTACAGCAATCGTTGGAATATTATTTTTTACCGCTTGACGATGAGCGACGATATCAATTCCATATGCCATACCACTGACGATGACAATATTTTTTTCGATGCATGCGTCGATTAAATCTCTGGTAAGTTCTTTTCCGTAATTGCTTGCGTTGCGTGTCCCCACTACAGCCAAATAGCGATACTTGTTTAAATCAACATTTCCTTTTTTATACAGCAATATCGGGGAGTCGTAACATTGTTTTAATCGGAAAGGGTACGCTTCATCGGTAAAGAATAAAACTTCTAAATCGTTTTTAAGTACTCTTTCTAGCTCTGCTTCTGCTCTGCGAAAAACAGTTTGTTCCAAAATAGAGCGGGCGGTAACAGGACCGATATCAGGTATAGTTAAAAGTTCTTTTTCAGTTTGCTCGAAAACGGCTTGTGCACTACCACAATAGGCAATCAGATTTTTGGCTAGTACGGCTCCTACATTAGGAATAAATGTGAGCGCGATTTTGTAGAATAAATCGTTATTCATAGTTCTTAAAATAATATCGCCTGACTTGTGAAAAATTAATGGGCGAATGCCACAAAATTATTTTTATTAATCGAAAATAGGTTGCATTTTTATGGATTCTTACTAACAAATCACTGGAATTAACAATGAAATTTAAATTTATACTAGCTGCTATTCTGTTATTTCTTTTTTGCAATAATTCGTTTGCACAAACTGGAAACATTCGTATCGAAGTGTTAGATGTGAATACAGGCGAGCATTTAATTGGAGGAATTGTTGAAAGCAAGCCCAATAAAGTGGGAGCACAAGTCGATTTTAATGGATTTGGAGAATTCAAATTGCCCGTTGGAATGCAAGAAATTTCAGTTGGATTTATTGGTTATGAAACGATCAAACAGATGGTTGAAATCAAGAATGGTGTTACTGTTAATTTGAAAATCCGATTAACCCCTTCTAAAGTTGATTTGAAAACGGTTGTTATTTCTGCAGGTAAACATGCGCAGCGAATTGAGGAAGTTCCTGTATCGATGGAGGTTTTAAAACCAAAGTACATTGAGAATAGTAATCAAACTACCATGGAGACAGCTGTTGAGCAAATTCCGGGTGTAACGGTTATTGATGGTCAAGCGAATATTCGTGGTGGTAGCGGATTTAGCTATGGTGCTGGTAGTCGTGTATTGATATTGGTAGATGATTTGCCTTTATTAGCTGGTGATGCCGGCGATGTAAAATGGAGTTTCTTGCCAATCGAAAATATCGGGCAGGTAGAGGTGATTAAAGGTGCATCATCAGCATTGTTTGGGTCCTCTGCTTTGAACGGAGTTATTAATATGCGAACAGTAGTACCAATTGACACGGCCCAATCAAATATTACATTGTATTCAGGAATCTATGATACTCCACTCGATAGAAGCATGAGATGGTGGGGCAGTGGTCCAGAGATGATTTCAGGTGGACAATTCTCGCATCGCCGTAAAATTGGTCAGTTAGATTTAGTAGTTGGAGGACATTATCTCAATGATCAGGGATATCGCCAAGGCGAAAGTGAAGAACGCGTTCGTGGTAATTTTAATTTGAAGTATCATTTTAAAAATGTGCCAGGACTAACGGTAGGGTTATCCGCTAATTCACAAATTTCGAAAGGTGGTAACTTTTTATTCTGGGAAAATGATTCGAGCGGCGCTTTACAACCTTATGGTGGAACAACAGGCCCTTCTAGTACATTGAGTTTGTATACTACTACAAGAACTTATGTCGACCCTTCCGTTTCTTATGTAGGAAAAAAATTCAGTCATAAATTACGTGGAAGAATTTACTCGACCAATAATAAAAACAACACGAATCAAGAGGCATTGTCGTTGTTGTCTTATGGTGAATATTTAGGTCAGTATAAGTGGAAAGAAAATTTAACAGTATCTGGAGGATTGTCCGCTTCAAAAACGAAAGTAAAAGGCGATTTATACAGCGATCAGCAGTCGTCTAACTATGCCGCCTATGTGCAAACAGATTATAAATACAACCGCTGGAATTTATCGGCTGGTTATCGTTATGAAGGCGGTGAAATATCAGGAATCAAATTTAAGCCACAGCAATTGATGCGTGCAGGTGTGAATTTTAAAGCGGCTGAAGCAACCTATTTAAGAGCAGCTTACGGACAAGGGTTTCGTTTTCCAACAATAGCTGAGAAATATATTCGTACCCAAGTTGGAAGTATCGTAATTTATCCTAACGATTCACTTACAACAGAAAGAGGAACTTCTTACGAATTTGGGGTGCGTCAAGGATTTAAAATTAAATCGTGGCTAGGATTTATCGATGCATCTGTTTTTCGTCAAGAATACAACGACATGATGGAATTTACCTTTGGGCAATGGGGAGATCCATTTGTTGATCCATTATTTGGATTAGGATTTAAATCGAAGAATATTGGCAATACTCGTATTGATGGATTTGAAATATCAATTGGTGGTGATGGTAAAATTGGTGAGGTGCAGGAAACGATTATGGGAGGTATTACTTGTATCGATCCAATTCAGACAGACTTTAACCCTGCAGAAGATACATTGGTGAATTCATCCAATCAAAATGTACTGAAATATAGAAATAGAACAATGTTTAAGTTCGATTCAGAAACTACTTATAAAAAAATCGCCTTTGGTGTTAGCGGACGATATTATAGTTTCATGGAAAACATTGATAAGATTTTTGAAGGAGTAATACCAGGCGTAAAGGATTATCGTGATAACAATCCGAATGGTGAATGGGTGTTTGATGTTCGTTTAGCTTATAAAGTAAATGAATCAGTACAGCTTAGTTTTGTTACAAAGAATATTCTGAATAACCTGTATGTTGGTCGCCCGGCCGACTTGCAGGCACCCCGTACATTTACCGTGCAGGCTTTGATAAAATTATAGTTGGAATATTTTACTAAAATTTAACGGCTTTCATTCTTTAAATTCTACCTTTGCCTTGTGCAAAAAAATAGTATCATTCAAGTAAATAATCTTGAGAAAAAGTATGAGTCCTTTCACGCTGTAAAAGGAATTTCATTCGAGGTGCAAGAGGGAGAAATTTTTGGAATACTTGGTCCGAATGGAGCAGGGAAAACAACCACTCTCGAAATCATCGAAACACTAAGAGAAAAATCAAGCGGCAGTGTTAGTGTTTGCGGACTAAATATCGAAAC
>CAMBYJ010000250.1 GCA_945872015.1 Chitinophaga pinensis
TAAAGGAATTCGTTTACTGATTAGTCAGTAATTAATTTAAATGATCAGTCAGTTTTTTATCCGTTGGATTAGTGCCTGAACGAAAACGATGAATCAATTTACCATTCTCATCCAATAAGAACTTTTCAAAGTTCCAGCGAATGTCGCCCGTAAAATCAGGATTATCTTGAGTAGTTAACCATTGAAAAATCGGATCCATATCATTTCCTTTCACTGAAACTTTAGAGGCCATAATGAAAGTTACACCATAATTCTTCTTACAGAAATTATTAATATCTGAATTAGAACCCGGCTCTTGTCCGCCAAAATTATTAGCAGGGAATCCCACAATTACCAATTTCGAATTGTATTGTTTATATAACGCTTCTAGATCTTCGTATTGAGAAGTATAACCACACTTAGATGCAGTATTAACGATAAGGATTTTCTTACCTTTAAAATCAGAAAAGCTCATTGTTTTACCATCTATCGTCTTAAAATCGAATGTATGAATAGATGATGCCGTCGCGAATAATAGTAGTGCTGTTAGTATAAGTGTTTTCATTCATTTGTAACATTTTAAACTAATTTAAGTTTTATATCAGCTCAAATTAATCTATTTTTGAATAAAGATTGAATATGAAGTTTTTGGTTAAAATAATGTCGTTGGCACTAGCTATTTTCTTAATCGCCTCCTTGATGCCGGGTGTATCCGTTAATTCGATGGGCTATGCTATTCTGGTATCGCTGGTTATTATTTTATTGAACATTTATCTTAAACCAATTTTAGTATTTCTAACCTTACCGATAACGGTGGTCTCTCTTGGATTTTTTCTCTTAGTTATTAATGCCTCAATAATTTTAATTGCTTCTAATATTTTACATGCAGGGTTTAAAGTTGATGGATTTTGGGTTGCTTTCTTATTCAGTATTTTAATTTCCATTACCAACACTATCCTCGAACGAATTTCTAAACGATTAGAAGATCGTCAGAATAATTCTTACTAACGACTACAGATATTTTTAAAGTCGCAGTAACCACATTTTTTATAATCATCAGTTTGAGTTAATGGTATTTCAGGATTCATAATTTTCAAGAGCAATTCATTCAAATGAACTTCAAATTCATCCATCAAATCAGCATCGATATCTTTTCCTTTATTCAAGAAAGTAATGGCTTTTGAATTCTTTTTTAGAAGGTAAGCACCTGCAAGAATTTCTTTGTTCTGTAATTGTTCTTTGGCTTTCTCACCTTGCTGTTGCTTGTTAAAAATGTATACATAAAGCAATAATTGAAATACAATTTTATAGTCGGAATTAGTAAAAATAGCTGTGAAGTCTTTCGGTATAGTTAAGCTACCACTTCCAGTTTTGTAATCGAGAATTCGCAATTGATTATCTACAAAATCTAATCTATCAAAAATTCCTTTGATGAATATGTTTCTTTGATTATCTAATAGAAAGTCAAAGCCAAAGGTTTCTTCAATACTTATAATTTCGAGGTTAGTTGTATCCTTATCAATTAAAATAATTCTAGAGATTAACTCCTTTATTACTGATTGTAAAAGATAATCATTACCTGAAAGTTGCTTATCGGAATATTCCTCTTTAATAGCAGCATCGATATAATGATCAAGTAATAAATTATCATAAAATTGGACAGTCGGCTTGAATTGATTTTTATAAATATTCTCCATAGCCTTATGAAGAATTCTACCAAAAATCATTTGATCTATCCCTTTGACCTCATCAGGTTTTTTCAGTTTAGCAATTTGCTCGAAATAATATTTTAGTGGACAATAGATATAAGCTGCGATTGAAGAAGCAGAAAATCCTTTTCCAACTACTGACTGCGATTTGTCAATATTGACATATTTAGCATTCATTTTATCTACTATCTCATCCGACTTTTCAATAACAATCTCCTCTGCTTCGATCGGTTGTAAGTCGGCTTGATATTGAATATAGTTTAATTGAATGTTCGAATTCACTTTGACTAATTCATTCTCGATTTGTAAAATAAAGCGTGATTTCTCTCCACCGCCCGTTGCTGTCATTTGACTATTGTAAAACAACGAAAGTTCGTCGCAACGTTGGATTAACCGATAGAAGTGATAGGAGGTAACGGCTTCTTGCTCTTCTTTGCAGGGAAGTGAATAAAACTTCCTGATAGCATAGGGAATAAGTGACTTTGAAATAGAATTGGAGGGGAGAGTACCTTCATTAACATTCGCAATGAAAACATATTTATAATCAGTTAAACGTGTTTCTAAAAACCCATTTATATTGATACCTTCACCTTCATTTGCTTCAATTGGAATTCTGATTTTATTGATATGATTGATGAGTAATGTCCAATACGATTGAACAGTTATTTCCTCTTCAAAATTATTCAGCATACTGCCAAACAACGCTATTTCATTTTTAACACAACTTAAAATCTGCTTTTGATAATGAACAGTTGGTTCTAAAAATTGATTAATTAACCTTAATAAGAACTGATGTTCTTCTTTATAATTATTTACTGGTACAAGTAGAGAGCTTTTAAGTTCATCAATCGATTTATGCAAAACCAAGAACAAGCTATTAAATGATTTTATTTCAAATAGTCCGCTAACAATCGATTCAATATTTGTTTCTACATTTAGTAATTGTGTTCGGATACTTTTAATTTTTTTAATGAACGCAATTAGAGGAAAAGTAGTTAACGCAAGTCCCATTGAAGGATTATGCAGTATTCCTTTTTTATCGAGAACTTGTAACAATGGGAGTAACAAGGTATCATCAGGTAAAACAACAACTGCATTTGATAATTCGGCGGCTGGTAAACTTTCAAACTTTTGGATCAATTCTAGTCCAATATCCTTTGCCATGGCTGTACCACCATTACACTGAATAATATTAATGTTCTTGTTGGTATTTGATAAATCACTCCCCATAAAATTAGGAGCTTCGGCCATAATACCTTTTCGAAGATAATTACCGGCTTCTTGTTTTTTATCATCTGCATAGTAGGTATCAGCATCCTTATAAACGATAGCATTATTATTTTTAACTAGATAATTAATAATTACCTCTTCTGATTTTGTTAAAGCATAAAATCCAGCAAAAACGATACAATCAAATTGTTTAAACCAAGAATTATGTTGAATTGTCTGAGCCGTTTTGCGCCATGCTAATCCTTCGTAGCAATAATTATTTTGAGATAAAATTGTATTAAATTCATCAAATAAAACGGGTAGTTTTTCCCAATATGAAATGAATGATTCTTTCAGAGGTGATAATGGTTGTAAAGAAAATTCATTCCAAAAACGATTTAGTAATTCTGTTTCATATTCATCATTCGAAAACATTAATTCAATCTCTTTTACATCGACAATACGCTTAAACAATTTTTGGGTGTCAATTAAGTTTCTATCAACCTCATCAAAATCAGCTAAAATCTGATCTCCCCATTTTATAAAATCATCGAGTTCAATTGATGGATCTATCTTTTTATAGGCTGAAAATAAATCAATCAGTAATCGTGTATCATTTGCGATTGGAATTCCCGAACAAAGATCCATTAAATCAGCAATTGGAATGCAGGTTGGAAGAAAACCTGGCGTTGACATGCGCTGACCTAATTTGCGTTCAATTTGGACGGCAGCCCTTCG
>CAMBYJ010000251.1 GCA_945872015.1 Chitinophaga pinensis
TATTTACTCAATATAAACCCCTACTTTTGCGGCACTTAAAAAAAGTAGTTGCTATTGAATTGTCAATTATTTTTCTTGATTATCAAATGTTTACATCTTAATTATGAATAAACTTAAATTTTATCCAAGTCTTATTATACTCACTGGAGTATTGGGCTTGCTAATATTAAGTTTTCAAAAATTTCAAACTCAAATAGATCTTAGTAATTTAATTTGGATTGCCTTATTGTATTATTTATTGTTAACTGCAATCACCCACAAAATTAGTAATTCAGGATTGCCAAAAGACAATAAAACATTTATAATCAGGACATATAGTGCCATTGGTATTAGGTTTATATTTTCTATTTTCCCCTTAATAATATATTTAATTTTTTCGCCAGAGCGCCAATTATCCTTTGCGGTTGTGTATCTTTTTTTGTATTTCTTTTACACAGCTTTTGAAATTTATTTCCTTGTAGTTAACTTGCGCCCCGATTTAAAAAAATAAGATAGTTCATGCAGCATACTAAAAGAAAGATATTCAGTTATTTAATTCCAATTTTGTTGGTACTTGTCTATTCAACTTATTCAAGTTTTTCAGCATTTGGACAAGATCATGCGGTTCCAACTATCACAGACTCTTCCACACATCATCACAATGAATCTTCTCATCAAGAATCTTCTCATGCTGAATCTTCGCATGCAGAAACTGCTCATGAAGAAGGTAAAGTAGATGCCGGTAAATTAATAATGGAACATATTGCAGATGCTCACGATTGGCATATTGCAACCATTGGCCATACTCATATTTCTATTCCATTACCTGTAATTATTAAAGACGATCAAGGAATAAAGATGTTCATGTCATCTAAATTTGAGCACGGTCATGCCATGTATGAAGGATACAAATTGTTGGAAGGCAAAATAGTAGCAGTGAACTCAGATGGTAATATTAATCATGAAGCAACATTTTATGATTTATCTATCACAAAGAATGTTGCCAGTATGCTAATCTCTGTGCTCGTTTTGTGTTGGATTTTGTTTTCAGTGGCTGGCAGTTATAGAAAGAATCATGGAAGAGCTCCAAAGGGATTAGCTAATTTAATAGAAATGGCAATCTTGTTTATCAGAGATGAAGTTGCTAAGCCCTCTATTGGTCCTAAATACCAAAAATTCTTACCTTATTTACTAACGATATTTTTCTTTATCTTCATCAATAACTTATTTGGATTAGTTCCAATTTTCCCGGGTGGAGCTAATGTTACAGGTAACATAGCAATTACATTGGTTTTAGCTGTGTTTACATTTGTGATTACATCTATTAATGGCAACTCAAGCTATTGGGGGCATATATTCATGCCGCCAGGTGTTCCAAAGGCATTATGGTTTTTGTTAATTCCGATTGAAATCATTGGAATGTTAAACAAGCCAATTGTATTGATGATTCGTTTGTTTGCCAATATCACCGCAGGACACATCATCATTTTAGGTTTTTTTAGCTTGATATTTATTTTTGGAGCTATGAACGAGGGATTAGGATTAGGGGTATCTGTACTTTCAGTAGCATTTACCGTTTTTATGAATTTCCTAGAATTATTAGTAGCCTTTTTGCAAGCTTATGTATTTACATTGCTTTCAGCTTTATATTTTGGATCAGCTGTAGAAGAGCATCATCATGAAGAACATCATTAATCAATAAATAATAAAAATCAATTAAACATCACAATTATGACACTATTAAACATCATTTTACAAGCAGTTACAGATCCAGGTTTCGCTAAAATGGGTGCCGGTATCGGTGCTGGTTTAGCTGCAATTGGTGCAGGTATGGGTATTGGCCGTATCGGCGGTAGCGCTTTAGAATCTATTGCTCGTCAGCCAGAAGTTTCTGGAGACATTCGTGCAAACATGATCGTAGCAGCTGCTTTAATCGAGGGTGCTGCATTCTTCGGTATCGTGGTTTGTCTTTTGATCGTATTGTTGTAATCGAAATATATTTCAGAATACAGATGACATTTTGTTAATCTGTATTCTGAATTCATTTATATTTCCTTTACCTCATAATCATTAAATAAAAACACAGCATGGAATTAGTAAAACCCGGTTTAGGGCTAATATTCTGGATGACCATTACATTTAGTATTGTATTGTTCATCTTGTCTAAATTTGCTTGGAAGCCTATCTTAAATTCGATTAGGGAGAGGGAAGACTCTATTAATAATGCCTTGGATTCTGCTGAAGAAGCACGTAAGCAGATGAGTGCATTAAAAGCAGATAATGAAAAACTCCTTAATCAGGCACGTGCTGAGCGCGATCTTATGTTGAAAGAAGCCCATGAAATGAAGGATAATATCATTGCACAGGCGAAAAAATCAGCAGAAGAAGAAGGTCATAAAATAATTTTAAAAGCCAATGCCTCTATTGAATCAGCAAAGATTAATGCTATGAATGAATTAAAAACTCAGGTAGCTATTCTTTCTGTTGATTTAGCAGAAAAAGTATTGCGTAAGAAAATGGAAGACCGTGCGCAGCAAGAATCTTTTGTAAACGAGAATTTAAAATCAATTACCTTAAAGTAATATGGCTGAACAAAGAGTATCCGGCAGATATGCCAAATCATTAATCGACTTAGCTGTTGAGCATAACAAGCTTGATTTGATTTATGCCGATATGTTGGTATTTCAAACTACACTTGATGCAAATCCTGCATTGAGCTTATTGTTTAAAAGTCCGATTGTTCAAGGCGATAAAAAACTTGCCGTTGTAAATAAAATTTTCGCAGCCTCATTTAATGCAATCACTATTTCTTTTTTAGCAATTGTGATTCGTAAAAAACGCGAATATTACCTACCTGATATTGCCACTGCTTTTATTGGCATGTATAATGAAATCAATAAAATTACTTCTGCTAAAGTTACCACAGCCGTTGCAGTTGGTGATGTAGTAATTAATGAGGTGAAAGCCTTTATTGAAAAACAAACAGGTAAAAAAGTGAACTTAGAAACAGCTGTTAACGCAGATATTATTGGAGGTTTGGTTATCCAAATGGAAGATAAGCTTTACGATGCCAGCATTTCTGGAAAGCTAAAAAAAGCAAAACAAGAATTATTAAATACTTACATTTCAAAATAACATTTCATTATGGTAGAAATAAGACCAGATGAGGTATCAGCCATCATAAGAGAGCAATTAAGCAATTTTAAGTCTGAGACCGAACTTGAAGAAGTGGGAACCGTACTCCAGGTGGGTGATGGTATCGCACGTATCTACGGATTAACTAAAGTTCAGTCGGGCGAGCTGATTGAATTTGCGAATGGCGTACAAGGCATCGTATTGAACCTTGAAGAAGATAACGTAGGAGCAGTTTTATTGGGTTCATCCGATTCAATTATTGAAGGTGACACAGTAAAACGCACCGGTCGCATCGCTTCTATTAAAGTAGGAGAAGGTATGATGGGCCGTGTGGTTAATACCTTGGGTCAACCAATTGATGGCAAGGGCCCTATTACTGGCGATTTGTATGAAATGCCTTTGGAGCGCAAAGCTCCAGGTGTAATTTATCGTGAACCAGTTAAGGAGCCACTTCAAACGGGTATCAAAGCTATTGATGCGATGATTCCAATTGGTCGAGG
>CAMBYJ010000252.1 GCA_945872015.1 Chitinophaga pinensis
CAAATCGTGTAAACAATTATCGATTCTATGTTTTAGGTGGAGCAAAATACATGATCGATTTAGTTTCGCAAGCAGCAGTAGAAACTGATGAGCAACTAGTAAAATTGAAAAAATACGATTATGGTTATGAAATCGGATTTGGCATGGACTTATACCTCCCCCTTTTCAAATTTGCTCCTGAAATAAAAATGTATCAAGGCATTCCGAATATGTTGGCAAACGACAATGCCGTTTATACGACTTCACTGAGTGGGTTAAAATCCAGAATTTGGTCGATCTCCTTTACCTTCGAATAAATGATAAAAAGAATTGAACTTGTTTTGCTGCCAGAAGAGGCCGCCAACGAGGACCAATATAAAATTAAAATCTCCACTTATCTTTCGTGTGCCAGCGATGAGATTTCTGATTTCCGTTTGATAAAGAAATCAATTGACGCACGCTCCCGACAAGTTAAATACCGTTTATTTTTTGATGTTGCCATTGGAGAAAAACTTCCACTTCCCGAAGGCATTGAACGTAATTATAAAAACGTTTCTAATAGTAAACCTGTTCATATTATTGGATTTGGTCCTGCTGGAATGTTTGCTGCATTGCGCTTGATTGAATTAGGTTACAAGCCTGTTGTTTTTGAGAGAGGAAAAGATGTGCGCAGTAGAAGAAGAGATTTAGCAGCTATCAATAAACAAGGATTCGTAAATGAAAATTCGAACTATTGTTATGGTGAGGGAGGTGCAGGAACTTATTCCGATGGCAAGTTGTATACACGCTCAGGAAAGCGAGGAAATATTTTACGAATACTTCATACGTTTTGTGATTTTGGTGCTGATAATTCAATTTTAATTGAAGCACATCCGCATATAGGAACAAATAAATTACCGCAGATTGTTACCAGCATGCGCGAATTTATTGAAAGCTGTGGTGGTGAAATACATTTTAATTCTCGATTAGAAGAACTTGTAATTGAGGACAAAAAAATCAAAGGATTAAAGATAGCTTCTGTTGATAATAACAATGAATCAACAACGATAAAATCGGAAGCAGTATTACTTGCAACTGGTCACTCGGCGCGCGACATCTTTAAAATGTTGCATCAACAACATGTATTGATTGAAGCAAAAGAGTTTGCACTAGGAGTAAGGATTGAACATCCACAAACAATCATTGATAGCTCGCAATATCATTGCGATTTACGAGGAGATTATTTACCACCTGCCTCCTACTCACTCACAACGCAAGCATTTGATAGAGGTGTTTATAGTTTTTGTATGTGTCCAGGTGGGATCATTGCACCTGCCGCTACAGCACCCAACGAATTAGTAGTAAATGGATGGTCTCCATCTAAGAGAAATAATCCGTATGCAAATTCAGGAATGGTAGTAAGCGTTAATCTCGCAGATTATGCACCCTTTAAAAAAATCGGACCATTAGCAGGTTTAGAATTTCAAGCAGAGGTTGAAAGAAATTGTTTCATTGCAGGAGGAGGAAACCTAGTAGCACCAGCTCAACGAGTTGTTGATTTTTGCGAAGGAAAATCCAGCAAAGGAATAATCGAAACTTCGTATATCCCAGGCGTTAGTAATACCCAATTAGGAGAAGTATTACCAATAGAAATAACACAAGCTTTACGCGCAGGCATACGTGAATTTGGTAAAAAAATAAAGGGCTATTATTCGAACGAAGGTGTGGTTGTTGGCACTGAATCAAGAACTTCATCACCTGTAAGAATTCCAAGAAATCAAGAAACGCTAATGCATGTTGAAATAGCAGGACTATTCCCTTGTGCTGAAGGTGCTGGATATGCTGGAGGAATTGTTAGTGCAGCGATGGATGGAGAAAAATGTGCTGATGCCATGCACAATTTTATTTCTCTGTAATTACACAAAACTTTTTTAGCTCCTCAAAAAATTGAGGGTATGATTTCGAAACTACTTCAGGATTATTTAAATTAATCGAAACCCCAGTAGCTGACAACATTGCTAAGCTCATTGCCATTCGATGATCATTATAAGTATCGAAAACAATATTACTAAGGTTTGCGATGTTTATCTTACCAGTGATTTCAATAGTATCATTATTAATTAAACAAACGATATCGCACTTTCTTAACTCATTGGCAATTGCATTGATGCGATCCGTTTCTTTATGCTTCAAGGTAGACAATCCCGTAAGTGTAGTTTTAATTCCTAATGCTGCACCTATCACAGCAAGTGGTTGAGCCAAATCAGGATTATTAATCAGATTAAAATAAAGCTCTTGCTTAATAGGCATCTCATTTTTATCAAACAAAATCTCATCTTCGGATATCCGAGCCGTTATACCCAAATCATTTATCCAGTTTAGAATTGCTTCGTCGCCTTGAATATTGTCTGCTTTCAAATCATTGATAACAACTTTTCCTTTACCAGCTATTGCTAAAAATCCAATCCAAAATATAACGGCGGACCAATCAGATAAAACACGATAAGCGATTGGAATGTACTTCTGAGGATGAATACTTATTCTATTACTCTCATGTTCCACTTCAACACCAAACTTGCGCATTAATGAAATGGTCATATCGATATAAGAATATGAAACTGGATCAATGGGTAAATGAATGATTAATCCGTTGGGCAATGCAGGAGCAATCATTAATAATGCTGATACAAACTGACTGCTGATATTAGAATCAAATCTTACTTCATTAGATTTATTTTCTGTGTACTTCAAGTGAATTGGAGGAAAGCCATCCTTATCAAGATAATCAATTGAAGCTCCCAACTGACATAACGCATCTACTAGTGGACCAATTGGTCGTTTGTTTAATGCTTGCTCTCCAGTTAAAATCACTTCCCGATTTATCAAATAACAATACGCAAGAAAAAAACGAATAGATGTGCCGCCTAAACCACAATTAACTTCCTTCGCATCTGACTCAAGTAATGGTTTTAAAATTTGCGTGTCATCTGCATCTGATAAATTATCTATTATAAAATTTGATTCTGCAATTTTATTGATAATCAAAAGTCGATTGCTGATACTTTTAGATGCTGGTAACTGAATTCTTTTTGCCTCAGACAACTGATCGTGAATTAACTGCAATCGTATCATACTAGCTCAAGATAAATCGAAGTTGCTTTTTTAATTTCTTCCAGCGATGCAAACTGATTTATTTCACAATGACCAATCTTTGTTGGTAACGAAAAACAAATTTTATCAGTGTTCTTTTTATCCTGTAATAAAAATTCAGACAATACTATAAAATCAACTTTTAAGAGATTCGAGATAGCAAATTTTGTCGACAATACATTTACAATTTCATCTTTATTTTCCTTCGATAAAAGTGCTGACGAAAAAGCCAATTCCGCTTCTATAATCATTCCTATAACAATCGCTTCGCCATGTAACAAATCGATTTTATTAACTAACGCATAACTTTCTAGTGCATGTCCGATAGTATGTCCGAAATTTAAAATCTTTCGTTCGCCCTTTTCATAAAAATCATTGTTCACCACTTTCGCTTTCACAGCGATTGACTTCAACAAAATTTCGTACTCATCCTCATTCGATTTCAAATCATTCCACAAACTATCATCGGCAATAATTGCATGTTTATAGATTTCTGCTAG
>CAMBYJ010000253.1 GCA_945872015.1 Chitinophaga pinensis
CCTTGAATAGCAAGTACTAAATAAATCAAATAAAGTAACGCATACAAATCAAGATCTTTCTGCAAGTAAATAGCTATGTAAACAACGTTAACAACAATCCATATAATCCAATTTTCGATTTTCTTTTTCGCGATTAAATATTGCGCTAAGAATGATGCTGTAGTCGCTAGTGAGTCTATCCACGGAAAGCTCGCATTCGAAAATGTTTTTAATATATAGCCGAGCAATATTCCGCCTCCTAAAAACAAAGAAAAGTAAATCACGATTTCTTTTTTGTTTAGACGTTCAACAATAAATTCATCACTTGTATTGGTGTTCCAGTTTAACCATCCAACAATCAAAAGTGGAATGTAAACTAACTGTTGTAATGAGTCTGCATACAAACGACTATTATAAAACAAAAAACAGGATAGAATAACGTTGAGTAATCCAATAGGAAAGCACCATTTATTTTTTTTAACTGTTAAGAAAACACCTGCAAATCCTGAAATGAATCCAACAATTTCAAGTGCGTCCATTTTTATACAGCATCTTTGAAATTAAATCGAGCAGCAGCAATGTCCTGAATTAACTCAGGATCTTTTTCGAAAGAATTCCCTACAACAACCATATTAGCACCTGCTCTAAAAACAGCAGCTGCACTTTCTGGTGTGCGAATACCTCCGCCAACAATCAATGGAATATTGACTTCTTTTTTTATTGCTTTGATTACATCAACAGGAACATGATGCTTTGCACCTGAACCTGCTTCGGCAAATATCAATTTCATTCCGAGTTGTTCACCCGCTAATGCAGTGTAAGCAGCAATCTCTACCTTATCAGTTGGAATAGGAGCAGTACCACTTACATATTGAACCGTTGTCATGGTACCACCATCAATTAATAAATAGCCAGTAGGAATAATTTCTAATTCTGAAGTCTTTAATCGTTGTGCAGCAGTTACATGTTGACCAATTAATAAATCAGGATTCCTTCCTGAGATAAGTGAGAGTAACAAGATGGCATCGGCATGTTCACTTATTTGTTGATGATTACCTGGGAATAATACCACTGGAATTGACGAACGTTTTTTAATTCCTAAGACAGTACGTTGTAAATCGCCGGACGTAATTAAACTTCCACCAACAAAAAAGTAATCGATATTCGCTTCATTACTGTAAGCGCAGATTTTATCCAGGTGCTTTTCTCCCGATTTATCAGGGTCTATAAGTACGGAAAGAAGTCGGCGGTCATTAAAAGCGGCCTCCTGAATTTTCTGGTAAATCATGATTGCAAATTAAGAGAAAATATTATCAGTTTCCAACGATAAAGGAAATGAGTATTTCATCAAAAGTTATAATATGATATTTAAATGTTGCTTCTTGATGCTGCTTTATAAATTCAACTGAGCCAATATTGTTTAAGGGTTCTTCTACGATGATATTCTTTTTGAAATCGATACCTCCACCGCCAATCAGTTTGAAAATCGACTCCTTTACACACCAAATGTTGTAGTAATTAAGATAGGGTTCGGTTTGACTAGCATCCAGCCAAAGTTGTTCTTGTTCATTAACGAACTTAGGTGCAATTTTTAAGATCCTTTCAGAGGGGATTTCAATATCGATACCCACTGATTTTTTAGGATGATAGATGACAGCAACAAAATCTTTGGTATTGGAAATAGATATATGTCCTGTGTTGTTTTTTAGGTGAGGCTTGCCCAATTCGTCGTAACTTAATTCGATATTTTGATTGAGTATATGCTGGAACAAAATGCCGGCAACTAGCTTTTGGTTTACTCTTAAGGGCGACTTTAATCCGAGGTTTTTAATTTTTTTTAAAAAAGATTCGTTGTTTAAAAACAAAACGAGCTCATCATATGTTTCGGAAATGCTCCAAACAGCTATATGTTGTCCTAAAGGCCCGGAATTATGGTAGATTAATGCCATTTCGTAGTAATTGGCAAATATAACATTGCAAGAGTCATAATGAATAACTAAATTTGCATAAAATTTCAATAAAATGATAAACACTCAAACAGAAAAAATCGTGAAATATAAGGTGAAAGACATTTCCCTTGCAGAATGGGGAAGAAAAGAAATCAGACTAGCTGAAGCAGAAATGCCAGGTTTAATGTCTTTGAGAGAAGAGTTCGGTCCTTCGAAGCCCTTAAAAGGTGCTCGCGTTGCAGGATGTTTACACATGACCATCCAAACTGCAGTTCTAATTGAAACATTAGTTGAATTAGGAGCTGAAGTAACTTGGTCATCTTGTAATATTTTCTCTACACAAGATCATGCTGCTGCTGCTATTGCTGCTGCAGGTATCTCTGTTTATGCTTGGAAAGGTATGAACGCAGAAGAATTCGATTGGTGTATTGAGCAAACGTTATTCTTCGGAGAAGATCGTCAACCCCTAAACATGATTTTAGATGATGGTGGTGATTTAACAAACATGGTATTCGATAAATTCCCTGAGTTGATTTCTGGTATCCGTGGATTATCAGAAGAGACAACAACTGGTGTATTACGTTTACATGAGCGTGTTAAGAATGGTACATTGCCAATCCCTGCTATCAATATCAACGATTCAGTTACTAAGTCTAAATTCGATAATAAATACGGTTGCCGTGAGTCGTTAGTAGATGCGATTCGTCGTGCTACAGACTTAATGATGGCTGGTAAAGTAGCTGTTGTTGCTGGTTTCGGTGATGTAGGTAAAGGTTCTGCTGATTCACTTCGCGATTCTAAGGTACGTGTTATCGTTACTGAAATCGACCCAATCTGCGCATTACAGGCTGCAATGGAAGGTTATGAAGTAAAGAAGATGGCTGATGCAATTAAAGAAGCGGATATCGTGGTAACAGCAACTGGTAACTACAATATCATTACTGAAGAGCATTTCAAATCAATGAAGCATAATGCAGTTGTTTGTAACATCGGTCACTTCGACAATGAAATCGACATGGCTTGGTTAAATGCTAATTATGGACAAACATTAGAGAATATCAAACCTCAGGTAGATAAGTATACAATCGATGGAAAAGATATCATCATATTAGCTGAAGGTCGATTAGTAAACTTAGGTTGTGCAATGGGACATCCATCATTTGTAATGTCGGCTTCATTTACTAACCAAACATTAGCGCAGTTAGAACTTTGGGCAAATCATAAGAATTATGAAAACCAGGTTTACACTTTACCTAAGAATTTAGATGAGAAAGTAGCTCGTTTACACCTAGCTAAAATTGGTGTAGAAATCGATACTTTATCTCCAAAGCAAGCAGAGTAGATCGGAGTAACTGTTCAAGGTCCTTACAAAAATGATGCATATCGTTATTAATCGATAGTGTTATATAAACCAAAAGGGGATGAATTAATTTTCATCCCCTTTTTTATTTCTTGTAATTAATGATCAGTTGTAAATGTGCAGTTGGTTAATAGATATATTATATGTGCATCTATACTGCTGTAGCGGTCTACTTGCAGGACCATTCATTATTGATCCGTCGAAGATGAAAAATTTACTACCACAAATGGAGTCTCTAGCATCGATTCCGTTGGGAAGCATATATACAACAGCGCCAGATGTATTAGGGTCGAACGTGCAAGCTCTTTCAT
>CAMBYJ010000254.1 GCA_945872015.1 Chitinophaga pinensis
GCAGTAAACGAAAACGAAGAATTTAATTTTGTAAAACCACCATTACCCCAGCTAGAAACAGAAAACTTTGACGGGGTTAATTTAGAATCGAAATCTAATGCATCAGGATTTTCGAATGGGAGATGAAATCGAAGTGCATAATTTAATCCGCCATTCGCTTTAAATCCAACAAAACTAGAAAACATACCTTGAGGCAATGCATCGAATAATGCTTGTGCTTCTGGTGTATCAAAACCAGCATTTAGCGTGATATATCCTTGTTTACCTCGTGCATAAGCCATTTGAAAATTCACCAACAATTTATTTATGGAGAAGAAAGTTGGGCTAGCAGTATAAATGCTATCATCTGAAAAGTTCATATTAAACTGAGCTGCCATTGCTGGAATAATCACATTTTCGGGAGATATTCTCCAATGATTAACCAGGAAATTATCCATTGAAAAGATTAATGAAAATGGAACATCATCTTCACTGATATCTGCTTTTAAACGAATGTTGGCCTTATCAAAACAAAATTTAAATCCATCATACAAATCAACAAACGGTAATGCACAAGCGTTAGCCGATTTACGCACCATGGAAAAATCATATTCGCCTTCAGATGCATTGGCTGTGCCTACAATTTGCCATTCTGATTTACCTTCTTTAGAGCTCATTACCAATGAAGAATTAAATTTTTGACCATCAAAGTTTAACAATGGTAAATCCAACGACTCTATCACCTCATTTTTCTGATAAGACAAATGAAAGTCTTCGAGTGTAATTTCCTCGTCAAACACATCATTTATTTTTTCATAGATGGCAGCAAATCGCTCATTTAGTCCTATAGAGTTATTGGAAACCTGATCATCTTTCTTACTATCACTTTTTAGAAAAGAAGAATAATTATCGAGTGAATCTTTTTTTACCAGAGTGATAGAAACTCCCTGAGCAATTAATGAGCGGGTAGTTACCTTACCGACAAACAATTTTGAAATTCTAATTTTCGCGCTGAGATGCTTTAAAGTAAATAGAGTATCTCCGTTGGAAGGAATCAAGGCTACATCATCGATACATATTTCTCGGACTCCATTAAAACTAGCATTACCTACAACTAGCGTTGCATTAAATTTCTGTTTGACTTTTGATTTTGCCTTTTCGATGACATAATCAAGAATTGGCTGTCTGATTAAAAACAATGCAATTATTAAAAGTGCAATGATGGAAAAGAGTATGACTAATCGCTTTTTATTTTTCGAATTCATATTGATTGGTGGTAGGCCAAAAATAACAAACAGGACTTAAAAAGTCCTGTTTGCGAAAATGTTTTATCAACGATGATATTATTCTTTTACCATATCGACCATTCCATAACCTTGTTCTGTCATAGCGCCAATTCCGCATTCCCAGATAAAGCGATGAACATCCATATGTGCGTGTAATGTGAAAGGTAATAAATAACCCATCATATTACTTCCATCATTTGCTTTGTAGTATCGTGCGAATTTTTTACCTGTCTCATTAATCTTTTGCACATAATCCTGATCTGGTTGCGCATCAAACTCTGCGAAGTTATTTAAGTCAGCCTCTGCAAATCCAGCTTTCTCCATACGATCTAGTGTTTGTTCGTATAAGATATCTGAAAATTCGTGAGAAGTAGGGTCGATTGTTAACTGACTTTTTTCTGAATCAGTACGAGGGTCAACCAAAATTAGCGGACTTATACATAAGTAACGCATCTTAACTGAAAATTCTGGATCAGAAATGCTCTCATGACTACGAGGCATTAGGTTCATTTTACCCACAGCTAAGTAAGGTTGTTCAAATATTTTTGAAACCAATTGCTCTAGTTTATCTGCCTGGCGACTTGAAACAACTAAAGTAACTTTAGAGCTCAAAAAACGCATAAATCCATTCTGGATTTTAGATGTTCCCTTCAATGAAGAAAAACTAAATTGGGAGGCATCACCACCTACTGCTTCAATCATTGGAATTAATGATTCGCATAACAATGACTGATGATGTAAAGGAATTGTGTTTGCCGATGCCTGATCGCGTAAGAAGGAGATTTTAACTCGCATGATTATAAGATTTATTAAATTCTAATTAATTATTCCCATTATTATACCATGTTCCAAATGAGATTGCAATTATAGTAATTTTATTTAAATTAACATTGACATTCAATGTCATGATGAACATTTTTTCATAGCCAAAAAATGGAAGATAATGATTTTTGTCCCTCTTCGAAACAACCTATTCCCAATTCGAGAAAACAGTTATTTGCCACTTGCCTTATACAGAAACTCCTTTTCATCAGCGGTAAGACTATCGAAACCAGAGCGATTAATCTTATCAAGAATACGATCGAGATTCTCTTGCGTCATCCGTTGTTTCTCCATGTAAATTTCGTCTGCATTTTCGTTGCTTCTGTAAACAACCTTCATGTTTTTACGTGATCTTGATTTGAAGGAAAATAGCTTGGTAAACCACTTGGTAATGTCGGTACCAGATTGTAAAAACTTTATTGAAACGAAACCGAACAGTGCTCCACCAATATGTGCAATATGTCCACCCGCATTGCCACTAGGAATACTAAAGGCATAAAGTAAAAACATGATAATAGCTAGAAACTTTAATTTAATGCTACCAATAATTAATAATTGAGTTGTGTAGTTGGGCAACAAAGTGGCCACAGCAAAAAATACTGCAAGTACACCAGCAGAAGCACCAATTAATATTGCCTGATTATGATTGGCAAACGCAGGAAAGATTTGATAGGCTATGATATAAAACAAACCACCGGCTATACCACCTAAAAAATAAGTAGCAGTTAACTTCTGCGGACCTAAATACTCTGAAAATAATTTACCTGTCCAAGTTAAAAAAAGCATATTAAACAAGATGTGAAAAATATCATCATGCAAAAACATGTAGGTAACAATTGTCCATGGCTTCCAAATAAAATTTGCAACGCCTGCTTCTAATCCAAAGAACAAACGAAGTAACTTATCCAATGAAAAACTCAATCCAAACAAGAACCCAAATAAATCAACAATATTAACTCCTATAAAAACGACAACATTGATCAATACCAAACGGTACAATACCATATTGTTATTGAAATATTTTTTGATATCCTGCAATAAATTTTTCATGGCCTCAATTTAGAATTTAAAACCAGTCTTTATTATTCACATTAAATCGGTCGAACGATTTTTTCTTCCACGCCACAATCAAAAAATAGCCGAATATCATTCCACCTAAATGTGCGAAATGAGCTACATTATCACTACCACTATTCTGAGCTCCTGAATATAATTCAAGCAATCCAAATAACGCTACAGCATATTTCGCTTTTATTGGTATAGCAAAGTACAAATACAAGAGCGTATTCGGAAACATCATTCCAAATGCGAGCAACAGTCCATATACTGCACCTGATGCACCCACAGTTGGCTGGTCAATTTTATGACTTATGTATGAATCGACAAATCCAGTCGCTTCAGCCTGGTATCCCGCATCACTTTTATTGGCACTCCAAGCATCTACGAATTCAATGATATCCTGACGTGGTTTAGTATCTGATAAATAGTTTAAGAATCGCTTCATAA
>CAMBYJ010000255.1 GCA_945872015.1 Chitinophaga pinensis
AGAATTGTTTGCTAGAGCTAAAGGATAAAATATTACTTAGAAAAAGGTCAATTATTGAAACAATAAATGATGAATTAAAAAATATTTGTCAAGTTGAACATTCACGTCATCGAAGCTTTGAAAACTTTATTTCAAATTTAATTTCAGGATTAATTGCATTTAGTTTTTTCCCAAAGAAACCAGCTATAAGATTTGATGTCGAAAACACCAATCAAATAGCACTTTTTTAATCGAAATGAGGTTATTAAAGAGATAAAAGAAGCCATGTTTCGTTTAATTTAAAAATTAAAATAGTGAAAATGAAAATCGTTAATTAGCTTCAAAATGAACTTGTTTTCTTCTCTTTAGCTAGTTTTGTTTTTCAACTGAAATTTCACTTCTTCAAATGAGATATTTTTTACTCTTATTCTAGCAGATTCAAACTCCGTTTTTATGTCTTTTAATTTCGAAAGATCAACGTATCAAAATCACATCTCCTACAATCGTTTTTGAATCTCCTGTTTTAGTTTCCGTATACGATATTTTCCATATGTATAATCCATCTTGACAATTCAGTTTTTCTTCTTTACCGTACATTCCTTCCCAACCAATTGTTGAATCATGTGTTTCAAATATTATTTCGCCCCAACGGTTAAAAATGTACATCGTGAAATTTTGAGGATCATATCCAGCATTGAAAATTGGTGTAAATACTTGATTGTATTGATCGTTCTCTGGTGTAAATGTATTTGGGATATAGAAAATTAATTCATCATAAATTTCAATCATTCTATAAGCAGTATCAGAACATCCATTCGCAGTCGAAGCAACTAAAATAACTTGAAATGTACCTTTATCTCCAGGGAATGTATGCGAAGGATCTCTTACAATACTTTCTTCTCCATCTCCAAACATCCAATTGTAAAAAGTTGCTACAGTAGAGGTGTTGTTAAAATTAATCACGGGATTTAATATAGACACCCTATCTTGATCAGTTGTAAACGAAGCAACAGGGATTGGATAAGTACAGATTAAATTGGATAAACTTAAACTGTTTTTACACCCTTTTGATGTAGCTGTTAATTCGATGTCGAAGCAATCTACAGTTGTAAATGTATGTATTATTTCATTCGTTATTGTCGACGAAGTACTTGTATTTCCATCACCAAAATCCCAGGTTATCTCGTCACATAATGGTGTTGATGTGTTTGTAAATTTAACTGTTAGTGGAACACATCCTGATGTTTTATCTGGGGTGAATGTAACTGTTGGTGAAATATTTATAGTTATAACAAAACTTTCTTCATCTGAACATGCACCGTCAATATCATACATCCAAACTGTTTGACTTGTTGTTAACATTCCAAAAACAGTAGTACCACCTCCTGCTTGAGAATTAGTGTAAAATTTCTCATTCCCCGTTAAATTAGAACCTGAAATAACTGGTAATAAATATGCATCACATACTGTTTTATCTCCAGGGTTTGTTAAGTTAGGTGTATGATTAACAGTTACAACTAAACTTGTTTCATCCGAACATGAACCTTGCTCGTCATATATCCAAACGGTTTGTGTTAACGTAATTGGACCGTTAATTGGTGAACCGTTTAAAGCATGTGAATTGTTGAAATATTTTTGATTACCAGAAAGTTGTGAACCGTCTATTACTGGTAAATCGTAAGAATCACAAACGGTAACATTTCCTGGATTGGTAATAGTAGGAGTGAGGTTCACCGTAACTAAAAAACTTTCTTCATTCGGACAAGCTCCATTAATATCATAGATCCAAACGGTTTGAGTTGAAGTAATAGTTCCGTTTATAATAGATCCTCCTAATGCTTGGGAATTGTTGAATAAGTTTTGATTTCCAGACAAGTTGGTTCCTGTTACTGTTGGTAATGTATAAATGTCACAAACAACTTGAGGGCCTGGATTTACAAAATTAGGCGTATGATTGATTGTTATTGTATAACTTTTTTCATCTGAACAAATTCCATCAATATCATACATCCAAATTGTTTGCGAATTAGTTAAAGGTCCTGTAATTACTGTTCCTCCAAGTGCTTGTGAGTTATTGTAATATTTTTGTCCACCTGTTAAATTTACACCAGCAATAGTAGGAAGTGTATATGTATCACAAACCGTTTTATTTCCAGGATTTGTAATTGATGGGGTGTGGTAAACAGTAACTTTGAAATTTACCTCAGCTGGACAAATTCCATCTACATCATACATCCATATTGTTTGAGTTGAAATAATTGAACCAGAAATTGTAGTCCCGCCTAATGCTTGTGAATTGGTATAATATTTTTGTCCTCCTGTTAGATTTGTTCCCGTTATAACTGGTAGCATGTATGAATCACAAACTGTTTGATCTCCCAGATTATTTAAAATAGGTGTATGATGGATTGTAACTAAGAAACTTTCTTCATCCGAACAATTTCCATTCGCATCGTAAATCCAAACTCTTTGGGTTGAAGTGATAGGACCGTTTATCGAAGTTCCACCTAAGGCTTGTGAATTGTTGTAATATTTTTGATTACTGGATAAATTAGTACCTAATATTGTAGGAAGTGTGTAAGAATCACATATTGTTTGATCACCAGGATTTATTAATGAAGGAGTATAATTTACTGTTACTACAAAACTTTCTTCATCCGAACAATTTCCTTGAGCGTCATATATCCAAACAGTTTGAGTTGAGGTAATTGGGCCTGTAATTGGAGTCCCTCCTAAAGCGTGTGAATTGTTATAATATTTTTGACCTCCTGTTAAGTTAGTCCCAAATATTGTTGGCAATGCGTATGAATCACAAACTGTTTGAGGGCCTGGATTTGTTATAACAGGAGTATAATTAACAGTAACTACAAAACTTTCTTCATCTGAACAATTTCCTTCAGCATCATAGATCCATACTGTTTGAGTCGTGTTAATTGATCCGGATATTTGCGAACCACTTAATGCTTGAGAATTATTATAGAATTTTTGATTCCCAGTTAAATTTGTTCCACTGATGACAGGTAAAGAGTATGAATCACAAACTATTTGTGCACCTGGATTTGAAATAATAGGTGTTTGGTTAACAGTAACTAAAAAACTTTCTTCATCCGAACAAGTTCCTTCAGTATCAAATATCCAAACTGTTTGTGTGCTTGTTATAGCACCAGTAATTTGAGTGCCACTTAAGGCTTGAGAATTACTGAAATATTTTTCAGTACCTGTTAAGTTTGTTCCTGTAATTGAAGGTAATGTATAAGAATCACAAACTGTTTGAGCACCAGGGTTTGTAATAATAGGTGTTTGATTCACAGTAACTAAAAAACTTTCTTCATCCGAACAATTTCCTTGAGCATCATAAATCCAAACGGTTTGAGTAGTTGTTAATGTTCCAGAAATAGAAGTTCCTCCTAAGGCTTGTGAGTTGTTATAATATTTCACGTTGCTTGTTAAATTCGAACCTAAAATTACTGGTAATAAATAAGTGTCACATACCGTTTGATTTCCAGGATTCGTAATTGAAGGGGTATGGTTTATAGTTACTAAAAAGCTTTCTTCATCCGAACAATTACCTTGTGTATCATAGATCCATACAGTTT
>CAMBYJ010000256.1 GCA_945872015.1 Chitinophaga pinensis
GGATTGGTTACTGAACTTGTTGTACCATCGCCAAAATCCCATAAACATGAATCGTAATTCAAGGATGTGTTTTGAAAATTAAACACCTGACTCGATTGACAACCTGAATTGGTTGAAACTGTGAAATTGGCAACTGGCGATGCCACTACTGTTACAATTTTTGAATGACTACTTGATTGTCCCGCTGCATTTGTTGCATTTAAGATAACTGTATACGTTCCAGATGACAAGTATACATTGCTCGGATTTTGAAGCACAGAGGTGTTTCCATTTCCAAAATTCCAAGAATAACTAGCAGCATTTTGAGAGGTGTTCGTAAACTGAACATTTAAGGGCGCACAGCCTGTAGATGTTGTTGTGCTGAAAGATGCTACCGGTGATTGAGCCATCAAATCATTACAAATTAATATAGCCCATCCTATTAGAATGAGCCTTAACTGAAATGAAAAAATGGCTTTTTTGGTTAGCATTTTTAGCCTTATTTAGACATGTCTTACGAAACCAAGAATAGAAGGTTCGTTTTTTCTTATGTTAGTTATTAACAATCATCCTTTTGTCTCATCGTCTAAAACATTTCTAGAATAAATTAACTTAATGCCCCGAATTAGGCGCGTTCTTGTTATTTTTGAAAGTTAATTTAATCGACAAAAATGCTTTCGGAAGAAGAATGGGTTGAAGTATATGGCGCTCGCGTTCACAACCTTAAAAATGTAGATGTTGTTTTCCCAAGAAATAAACTGGTAGTTATAACAGGACTAAGCGGCAGCGGTAAAAGCTCGCTTGCTTTTGATACTATTTATGCTGAAGGGCAACGTAGGTATATGGAAACCTTTTCAGCCTATGCCCGCCAGTTTTTAGGCAATCTCGAACGACCAGATGTAGATAAAATCAAAGGACTCAGTCCGGTTATTTCCATCGAACAAAAAACAACCAACACGAACCCTCGTTCAACCGTTGGGACAGTAACTGAGATTTACGATTTTCTCCGGCTGTTATTTGCAAGGTCTGCTGATGCCTATTCTTACCTGTCAGGCGAAAAAATGATTCGCATGACCGATGCTCAGATTTTAGATGTCATCTTTAAATCTTATGATGGTAAAAACATCTTATTGCTGGCTCCAGTTGTAAAAGGTCGTAAAGGACATTACCGCGAATTGTTTCAGCAAATAATGCAATTGGGCTTTGTGAAGGTTAGGATTGATGGTGAGCTAACCGATTTAAAACGCGGTCTTCAGGCTGATCGTTATAAGACGCATGATATTGAAATTGTAATTGACAGAATTGTTATCAATGAAGACTCTCGTCAGCGTATAACCGATAGTATCAAGATGGCGCTCAAGCATGGCAAAGGTACCATCATGGTTTTAGATGAGAAATCAAATAAGGTAAAGCATTTAAGTCAGCATTTGATGTGCCCAGTAACAGGCATCTCCTACGATGAACCTGCTCCAAATAGTTTTTCGTTTAACTCTCCATACGGTGCTTGTCCTAAATGCAACGGATTAGGAACTGTTCCTGAAATTGATGTCAACATTATTATTCCTGACCGCAATAAATCGATAAAACTAGGTGGTATCGCTCCATTAGGAGAATTTAAAGACAATTGGATTTTTAGCAAAATTACAACTATAGGTAAGCGCTACGGATTCACCCTCACTACACCAATTAAAGATATTCCTGACGAAGCTTTGAACATCATTTTATATGGTTCGAGTGAAATATTTAATGTTGAATCTGACTTTGTATCCGGTAGTATTAATTCTACCGTTTCAAGTTTTGAAGGAATAGCTAGTTTTATTGCTTCACATATTGAAAGTGAAGTAGCCTCAGCGAAAATGAAAAACTGGGCACAGAGTTTCATGACGCATATTGTATGCAGCGAATGTGATGGAAGTCGATTAAAAAAAGAATCGTTGTTTTTTAAAATTGATCAAAAACATATTGGTCAGTTAAGTGCAATGGACCTTTCTGATTTTTATGAATGGTCGTTAACAGTTGAAAAACGATTATCGAAACAACAACTAACCATTGCCAAAGAAATTTTAAAAGAGATTACAAAACGTGCGAAATTTTTATTGGATGTAGGTCTCGAATATTTAACTCTTAACAGAAGTTCGAAGTCGCTTTCGGGTGGGGAATCGCAGCGTATAAGACTTGCAACGCAAATCGGATCACAGCTCGTAGGTGTTATGTACATTTTAGATGAGCCAAGTATTGGTTTACATCAACGTGACAACATACGGTTGATTGAATCATTAAAGAATTTGAGAGATATTGGCAACTCTGTTATTGTTGTTGAACACGACAGAGAAACCATTATGGCGGCTGACCATGTAATTGATATTGGCTATGGAGCTGGTGCCCACGGAGGAAAAATAATTGCTAGCTGTAAACCCGATGAATTAATAAATTCTGATACATTAACAGCAAATTACTTGTCTGGAAAAATACAAATCAAGCCAGGTAAAATCAGAAAAGGCAACGGCAATAAAATAGAATTATCAGGATGTACAGGAAACAATCTGAAGAATGTAAATGTAGAATTTCCGCTAGGAAAATTAATTTGTATAACAGGTGTATCTGGGAGTGGAAAATCGACTTTGATTAATGAAACCCTCTACCCTATTTTAAATCAACATTTCAATCGCTCAAGTCAGAAGCCTTTGCCTTATAAAAAAATTAAAGGACTTGAAAACATTGATAAAGTAATTGAGATTGATCAATCGCCTATTGGAAGAACGCCTCGTTCAAATCCGGCAACGTATATAGGTGTGTTTAGTGATATCAGAAATTTATTTGCTCAACTGAACGAGTCTAAAGTTCGCGGCTATCCGCCAGGCTGGTTCTCGTTTAATGTGAAAGGCGGACGTTGTGAAACTTGTCAGGGTGCAGGTATGCGTGTGATTGAAATGAACTTTCTTCCCGATGTAAATGTTGTTTGTGAGAACTGCAACGGACATCGATACAACCGAGAAATATTGGATGTGCGATACAGAGGGAAATCTATTAACGATGTGCTTAACATGAGTATCGAAACAGCAGTTGAATTTTTCGAAAACATGCCTTCTATCCGACATAAAATAAAGACACTTAAAGAAGTTGGATTAGGTTATATCACACTCGGGCAACAAAGCACAACGCTATCAGGAGGAGAAGCACAACGTGTGAAGCTTGCAACTGAATTAGCTAAAAAAGATACAGGCAATACACTCTACATTTTAGATGAACCTACAACAGGCTTGCATTTCGAAGATGTAAGAATTTTATTAGATGTATTAAACATTCTGGTTGATAAAGGAAATTCTGTTCTTGTAATCGAACATAACATGGATGTGATAAAAATGTCTGATTACATTATTGATATTGGTCCTGAGGGCGGAAGTAAAGGCGGACAAGTCATTGCTACAGGAACGCCTGATGAACTTATCAAGAATGAAAATTCGATTACTGGTCAGTATTTAAAACAAGAATTCGACTGGATGAAAAAAACCTTTTCAAATTAATTCCGTTAAAGTCCACTTACTATGAATAAAGAAGAAGCAAAAATTCGACG